>JAWXBP010000180.1 GCA_034440135.1 Planctomycetia bacterium | reverse complement strand
GAGGTGGTCACGGCGGCCGCGAACTGCCCCCGGCGCAATTACCGCCTCCCAGCAACGCTCCCGTTTTCGGTGATTTGCCCAATCCGTCCCGCTTCAACGATCTCGCGGCGCTCGACGCGCTCGCCGAGAATCTGGCCCGTGGCGAGGGTGAGTCTCTCTGGTTAAATAAGATCTACGCGTTCACGCTTTTCGAGCTGACGGGGTTTGCCCGCCAGTTGGGAGTGCGGTTCGACGGCGCGCCGAGCAAGCGGCAGTTGTTGACCGAAATCTTCAGGTTTGCCGCGGAAAAAAGCCGGCCGATCCGGGATGTCGCGCACATCGATCAAAACGACCGCGGGTCATTTCTGGTCCACGACCACGTCAATTATCGACTGTATCCGGAAGACGCCTACCTGCCCGAGAGTCTGGTTAAGCGGTTCGGACTCAAACGCGGCCATCGCGTCGAAGTCGTGATTCAGCCGCCGCAGGAGGGCGAGCGCTGTCCGTCCGCCGTCCGCGTTGAGAGTGTCATGGGTCTGAAGCCCGAGGAGATCGCGAACGTCACTCCTTTTGAGGAACTCATTCCGTACTATCCGTTGAAGCGCATTCTGCTCGAGGACGCCGATGTCGTGAAGGACGTCTCGATGCGAGCGGTCGACATCCTGACGCCGATCGGCTTCGGGCAGCGCGGGCTCATCGTGGCTCCGCCCCGCACCGGCAAAACGGTGTTGCTGCAGAATATCGCGAACTCGATTTCGGCGAACAGCCCCGACGTTAAACTCATCCTCCTGCTCATCGACGAGCGGCCGGAGGAGGTAACCGATTTCCGTCGTCACACGAAGGGTGAAGTCGTTTCCTCGACGTTCGACGAGTCGCCGGAGTCGCACGTGCACTGCGCCGAAATGGTGATCGAGATCGCTCGTCGCCGCATCGAGCAAGGTGAGCACGTGGTCATCCTCCTGGATTCGATCACGCGTCTGGCGCGAGCCTACAACGCGCTCGCCGGCAACCAGGGCAAGACGATGTCCGGCGGTCTCGAATCCAACGCCCTGCAGAAGCCGAAACGTTTCTTCGGTTCCGCGCGTAACATCGAGGGCGGCGGCAGCCTCACGATCATTGCCAGTGCGCTGATCGATACGGGCAGCCGGATGGACGAAATCATCTTCGAAGAATTCAAGGGCACCGGTAACAGCGAACTGCATCTTGACCGTGGATTGGTGGAGCGCCGAATCTTCCCGGCAGTGAACATTGACCGGTCCGGCACGCGCAAAGAAGAACTGCTCTATCATCCGGATGAGTTGCAGCGCATCTTCGCGTTGCGCCGCGCGATGCAGGGTCTCGGCCCGATCGAGTCAATGGAGATGCTGATCAACCGGCTGAAGAAGACGAAGTCCAACGCCGAGTTCCTGATGAGCCTGGCTCCGAAATAAGCGCAGCGGCGCCCTCCATGACTCCTCCTACCCCGTCCGCTTCGCCAACCGACAGTGTTGCCGAGGAGTTCATTGTTCAGCTCGCCGTCGATCGTGGGCTGCTGTATCCAGCCCAGCTGGACGCAGCTCGCGCCCTGCATGGAACCGCGGGTCGGACGTTGCTGGCGACCCTCATGGCCCACGGCGCGATTGACGCCAAAGCCGTCGTTACTCTGCTCGCGAAAGAATTCGGGATGGCGATGGCGCCGGACCTCACGGCGCTGCGGATTCCGGGCGACGTTTTGGAACTGGTTCCGCGTTCCCTCGCGGCGAAGCATCGCCTGCTGCCGATCGCCCGGGAAGGCGCCCGGCTGCGGATCGCCCTGGCCGATCCGCTCGACACCGACGGCATCGATGCGCTGGGATACGTCGTCAAGATGCCCATCGAGACGGTCCTCGCCACCGCGGATGAAATCACGTCAGCGATCGACCGTTTTTACGGCAAGGACGCGAACTCGATCGACGACCTGCTCAACGATCTTTCCGTAACCGGTGGCGCCGTGGAAACGGCGGTCGCCACTGAACCCGGCGCGGCGACCACGGCGGTGAACGCCGAGGCCGACGCGCCCATCGTCAAACTGGTTCACCAGATCATCATCGAGGCGATTCAGCGCCGCGCCTCGGACATCCACATCGAGCCGCTGGAAAAACGCCTGCGGGTGCGCTACCGCATCGACGGGGTTTTGATCGAAGTGGAAAATCCGCCCAAGCGGCTGCAGCTCTCCATTCTTTCGCGGCTCAAGATCATGGCGAACATCAGTATCGCCGAGAAGCGGATCCCGCAGGACGGTCGCATTCAGATTGGAGTGGGCGGCAAGCAACTGGATCTACGCGTCTCCTCGTTGCCGACGGCGCATGGCGAGAGTATTGTCATGCGTATTCTCGACAAGGAAGGCCTGACGCTCGGCCTGCCGGAGTTGGGTTTCCTGAGTGACGACGCGGCCACGTTTGAACGCCTGATTTCGTTGCCCGATGGCATTCTGCTCGTCACCGGACCGACGGGATCCGGCAAGACGACAACGCTGTACGGCTGTCTTCACTTCATTAACAAGCCGGATCGGAAAATTATCACGGTCGAAGACCCGGTAGAGTACCAACTCAACGGCATCAACCAGGTGCCGGTGCGACATGATGTCGGGATGACGTTTGCGTCGGCGCTGCGTGCGATGCTGCGGCAGGCGCCTAATATTGTGATGGTCGGAGAAATTCGCGATTTGGAGACGGCTGAAATTGCCATCAACGCCTCGCTGACGGGCCACATGGTGTTCTCGACCTTGCACACGAATGATGCGCCGGGCGCCGTCACGCGCTTGATCGACATCGGGGTGAAGCCGTTTTTGGTGTCGACGTCGCTTCGCGCGGTGATGGCCCAGCGGCTCGTGCGCAAGATTTGCCGGCACTGCAAACGCCCGATGATTCCGGATGCGAAGGAGCTGCGGTCGCTCAATATCACTGTCGCGCAGGCCGAGCACGCCACGTTTGCGAAGGGCGACGGGTGCGCGGATTGCAACGCCACGGGGTACCGGGGGCGCATGGGAATCTTCGAAATCCTCGTCGTAAACGAGGAATTACAGAAAATGATTTATGAAAATGCGGGTACGGCCCGCCTGCGCGACAAAGCGAGATCGCTTGGCATGCGGACCATGCGTGAAGATGGCACCCGCAAAGTCACCGCGGGTTTGACCACTATTGAAGAGGTCGTCTCGATCACGGTCGGCGATGCAAGCTGACGGGCCCCAGCTCTTTCGCGGTCCTTCCCAGCAGACTTAAACGACCACCATGAGCTACGAAATGAACGACCTGCTCGACCTGATGGTCGAACAAGGAGCCTCCGATCTTCACATCCAAGTCGGTCAGCCGCCCACGTTGCGCCTCAGCGGCAGCATGACGCCGATCG
>JAWXBP010000179.1 GCA_034440135.1 Planctomycetia bacterium | reverse complement strand
GCCGACGACCGGAACCAAGCTGATGGCGCTCAACGCGGCGTTCTTGTAGTCCCCTTCGTAGAGATACAGCCCGACGTTGATGGCATCGAATACCTCGCCATAAACGGGAATCCAACCGGCAAGGTCGAGGGCGTTGTGCGGATCGGAAAGCCAATCGAGGGCGGTGTCGAGCCAACCGGCCGCCGCCGTGCCTGGATCGTCCTCGGAGCTGGCGGTCGTGGTTGTGTTGGTGAGGGTCTCGCCGTTATACACGGCGAGCATGATCGTGGTCGCGGAGTCCGCGCCGTCCAGCGTCAATGGCGCTTGATCGTTGACGTTGGTTCCGTTCTGGGTGATGGCGCCGTTCTGCGCAAGGGCTTGCCAACCGCCCGTATCGATGCGTTTGAGTGCGGAACCATACGTCGCGGTCGCCGTGCCAGTGTGCGTCCGATCGTGCGTGACCGTGCCGCCTTCACTTTTGTGCGTGGAGAAGGCGAACGAGTTTGATTGGCTGATGTTGCGGACCGACGAATGATTGCTCGGATTGCCGTTGTCCGAATAGCTGCCGGTCTCCACGTAGTCGTAGTTGAAATTCTGACTGGCGGTGTCGACGAAAGTGCCGGTCGCCGTGGTCGTGGTGGTCGGCGACGGAGCGCCACCATCAGGAATTAGCGTGTGCTTCCAATTGCGGCCGCCCTGATTGTTCTGAACATACGTCTCGTTGCTGTGTTCCTCGGTCGAATAGGAAGCGGATTGGCTGACGCCGCTTGGACCACTTGTGGACACTCCGGATGAGCTGGATTCCGCGTTGTTGTTGTTCGTCTGCGTTTCGCTGATTGTGGCGGAATGACGGTCGCTGACCGATTCGTTGGGCGCGGCGAAATGGTCGTCGAAGGCGCTGAATGTATGCGAAACGTTCCCGGTCTTGTTGCCGGTGAAGTTGCTGCTGCCGTCGGACGTACTGATGAAATTCTGGGAGCTGCTGGCCACGCCGTTGATCAGCGAATCGACGCCGCTCGTGATTTCGTCGACGGAGGTGGAAGTGGCGTTCGACGAGTTATTCCAAACGATAGAACCGCCGTAGCTTCCCGAGGCGGGCTGCGTTGAAGTCGTGGGCGTCGGTGCCTTGTAAAGCCCGACCAAGAATTCCGAGATATTGCCGGGCACGGTGGCCCAATAGCCTTGCAGCATCCCGCCGTCCTGCCAGCCCGAGCTGGAGAACATCTGCTTCACGGATTCGGAGCTTGATTCGCTCGCGTTACTGGTGGATTTCGAGCGATAGCTGGTGTTGAATGTGTGCTGGGAGCCTGCGTCCGACTGGGTTCCGGAACCGGCGTATTCATCGGACGTGGTGGAACCGGTCGACACCGAATGCGAACCTTCCACGGTGCCAAACTGCGTGGTACTCGTGAAAGACGTCGATTGTTGATAGGACTCCGTGGCGTCGTTCTCGTCGGAGTTGCTAAAGGTCGAGCCGCCGGCTTCCCCGCTCGGCGTGATCTTGAAGTGGCCTTGTTCGGAATTCAAGGAGCGGCGCGTGCCGGAAGCGCCGGTTTTGAAACCGCCGGTCGTCGTGCCGCTGGAATCCGAGGAGCTAATCTTCCCTTGGCCGGCCATTTCGCTCTTGGCTTGTTCTCCGTTGCGCGTGGAGTAGGAGCCGGACTGTTTGAGAGCGCCGGCGCTTTCGGAGTAGTCGTTGCGCTGTTCGAAGTTCTCGCTGCGTGTGCCGGTTTCCAGCGACGAATAGGCGCCGTCTTGATCCCCGCGATAGCGGCCGGAATCGCTGATCTTGAATTTGACCTTGCCGGATTCCTTTTCGACGGATCGGCCGTTGCGCGTCGTCGACGATCCCGTGGTGGAAAAGGCGCCATCGTCGCTGGAATAGGTCGATGCTTTTCCCTGGTCAGTGAACGTCGCCGTGCCCACGGAAAGACTGGTGCTGTAGGCGACGTCGGAGCGGAGATCTTCGTCGCGCGTGCCGTTCGTGGTGCGGCGGAAATCGGCGTGGCGATTGATGTTCGCGCCGTTGTCGGAGAAGCCGCCGTACTCCGAGTATTCCGTCTCGGACTCCGTATTTACCTGGCTGTGATTAGTCGTGCGGCCGTTGCTGGCCGTGCCATCGAGATCGACGGTGTTGTCGTCGGTCGTCTCGTTGATCGTGGATCCGTTTTCCTTGAGTTGGAACCACCCGGCTTTGTTCACCGCGCCGTTCGTTTCGCTGAAGCCGCCTTCGTCCTCATACTTGCGATCGCTTATCACCATCTCGGTGAAGGAACTACTGCCCTGGACGGTGATCATTTCACCCGGGCCGCCGGCGGACGTGTTCTTAAAGCTGGACCCGCCGGCGGCGTTAACGATCGTGTTGCCTTTTTCCGTGCGGCTGTAGGTGCCGGTCCGCGACTGCGTGCCCGGCGAATCGGCGAACGTGCCGCTTTCCTTGTAGAACACTTCCGAGGTGGCCATCAGATGCGCATTGAGCGTGGTCGTGGTCGAACTCGCCGACGAGTTCGCCGTCACGGTCGTCGACTCCTTGCTGTCCGTGTATCCGTAACGCGTTTCCTGACGCGCGAAATTGCCGCTCTCCGTGCGGGCGCCGTTGTTTTCCGTGTATTGACCGCCGGTGATCACTTCGGAATTGGTCGAAGCGGCATCTGTTAGATTGTCAAACGTGCCGGCCGTGACGCCGCCCTGATGATCGCCTTCGTCGCGACCACCTTGCTTCATCGAGTTCGTGGTCGTACGGCGGAAGGAACCGCCCACGCTGACGTTCCCGGACGCGTCCACTGTATAGCTTCCAGAATCGCTATACGAGTAGCTGGCGACGTCGTCTCGCTGGACATTGGCGGCGCCTTCCCGGTCCGGCCGGTCGTAGCCAATCGTGTCGGTGAGCGACATCACGGTATTGCGCGTTTCGCGATGCCCGTTCGTGCCGTTCGAGATTTCGGTAGAAGCGGTCTGCGCGTAAGTCGCCGTATCGGACAACGACGTGGAGACATCCGTCGTTTCGTCTTCGAAGAACGCGTGGATTTCCTGCGCCGTCGCGGCGATCGTGTACGTGCCGCTGCCGCGCGTCTGTCGGTTGCTTTGGTTCTTTTCGGTGCGAGTCGACACGCCCGTGCGGTTTGCCACGGTCGTGGCATTGCCGATGTAGCTGCCGTTGTCGGTGTTGAGATAGGAAAACGATGCGGACTCCTCGCTGCGCGTCGTCCGTTTTTCGTCCGGTCGCACCGTGACCACGACGCCGTCCAGGTTCATGTTGGAGGATGCGTTATCGGAGGAAGTGAAAATGACCGAGAGCGTGTTGGCCGTCGGCGTCTTGGTGTAGCTCGCCGATTCGCTGTAGCTGGAACTCTGGACTCCGGAGGCTTTGACCTTTCCGCGCCCGGAGCGAGTCGTATCGCCGGGATAGGAGAAGGTGTAGCTGGCGGCCTGACTGTACGAGACCGTCGTACCGTCCTGACGGGTCGCGGCGCCGGCGGCGTACTTCGTTACGTCGACGCCCTGCACGGACGAATAACTGCCCCAATCGGCCAGCGTGCTACTGGCGGACAAACTGGCAGTGCGATCGAACGCGCCGTCGCTGGCGTTCGTGCCGTCGTTGAAACTGCGGCTGCCGGATTGATTGAACGTGAGCGAGCGTCGGGCACCGGTGTTTTTCGAGAACGCGCCGGACATCGTTCCGGCGAGATTGGTGAAGACGTAGCTCGTGCCGGCCGCGTAACTTTCCGTATACGACCAACTTTGCGAACTACTGTCGGTGCGGCCGTAGGCGCCGGCGTCGAAGCCAGTGTTGTCAAAGTAGCGCGACGTGCCGGCTTCCGTGCGGACGTCCGACTCGGTGCCGGCCTCCTGGACAAAGACATTGGACAGCGTCAATGCGTGGTTGCCGCCGTTCCAGGTGTAGCGTCCCGCCACGCTCTGGGTTTGGTCGTGCGTGTTGGACTCGACATGCACTTGGGCGCCGGTCTCGCTGCGCCCGGCATGATTGTAGGCGAAGCCGACGGTTTCGTTCACGTCGCGGCGGTAGCCGTACGTCGTGTTCTGCGCCAGCTGCGTCGCCGTCACGCTGCGCGAGCCGTTGTTCAGCGAATAGGAACCCGACTCCTGATAGCTGTAGCCGAAGTTCCGGGTTTCCGTGCGACTCAGCGAGTTCGAGTTGTACGAATTCGCCAGGCCGCCATAGGAATAGGAGCCGGAGTTGTTGTTGACCAGATTGGTAAAGCCGCTCTCCGTTTGGCTGAAGCTCCCTGCGGCCGACGAGACGTTAGGGCTGTCGTCCGCGGAAAAAGCCGTCGAGGCCGTGTTCCATTCGTGATGATCGAAGTGGTACTGCCCCATCATGCTGTTGCCGACGGAACCATTCCAACTGCGTCCCGACGTGGAATAGTTGTACGTGACGCTTTCCGTGTGGCCGAACGTGTAGTCGACGTCCTCCGTGACGTCAAACTTGCCTGTAACTTTGATCCGATTGCCATTGTCGACGAACGTGCCTGCGGCGGTGAAGACGACGCTGTACACGCCGTTTTGCGTATGCGTGTACGTATGTGTCGCGCCGGAGGCGCCCATTCCGTTTTCGCCGTAGATATCGGTCGAGGAATACGCTCCCCATTCCACGTACTGGTAGGTGTAGGTCACGCTGATCGAGAGCGTGTAGGTGTTGGCGGGCGTGGTGCGCACATAATCGACGTCCACGACGACAGTGCCTGTCAAGTCATAGAGATCGCTCGTTTCGCCTGGGACGGCAGTGTCCTGGACGTTGATCGTGAAATTCTGCGCGGCCGCATTGACGTCCGTGTCGATGTAGTTCAGCAACGACTGCGGGGAAAACACCGGCTGATAGCCGCCCGAGGAAATTAAGCCGTTGCGCGTGTTGTAACTGCCAACGTCCGGCACAATCCCGTTTCGCGTGCCGAACTTCAACGGCACGAGGCCGACCAGCGCATCCAAGTTGGACGAATTGGTGACGGTCTGTCCGGTGGATGTGGCCCAAGTGTGATATTGATCGCGGGCCTTGGCGGCCGCGGTGTCGACGCCGCGCGCCGCGATGACGCTGGTCACCCGGCGGGCCGCTTCCGTGGCCGACTGATCGTTCTCGTCGATGACGGTAATGTTCGCGTCCGTGGTCAATTCCAGGAGCGTGAACGATTTGGTCGCCCACGCGCCGTAACGGACTTCGTCTTCGACCTGGTCGAGCGTGACGGCGCGCGCCTTCGCAACAACCGCGCCGAGTTGCAAATCCGGCGGACGGTAAAAGAACACGCCGGCGTCGTCCGCGACGGTCGTGGCGTCGGCGACGCCGTCCTGATTGAAGTCCAGTTCGATGGTCGTGTACGCGAACTCAACGCCCGTCCCGACCACGCCGGTCAGCGTCGGATCCGTGGTCTGATTGTCGCCGCCCGGCGCGGTGTCGTTCGCCAGACCCAACGTGACGGTGGGGGCCGTGGTCGCTTCCAGTGTGAACGTCAATGACGTTGTCGTCCAAGGACCGGTGACCGGCACGCCGCTCGAGTTCCGCGCGGCCGCCCGCGCACGTAGGTTGAAGGCGCTGCCTTGGGCGACTTGACTCGCGCGGATGTTGGTCGAGGGAAGGTACTCGAATTGTCCGTCGACATCCGCCAGCGTACTTTCGTCAGCGACGCCGTCCGCATCGTAGTCGAATTCCACATTGGAGTACGCCAACTCGAACGTCGCGGGCGCGCTCACGTCGCCTTTCACCGTGGCGTCGGTCGTGAGCGCGTCGTTGGGATTACCCGTATTGTTTTTCAAGACGAAGTTCGTGACGGTTGGCCCGGTCCACGGTTCATAGGTGAAAGAAAACCCCGTGTTCCAAGTTCCGACCAGTTCCTCGTCGGCGACCTTGTCGTCTTGAACGACGCGCGCACGGACGGCCACCGCGCCCGCCACGTCGATCGGCAACGTATGGGAGAACGAGCCATTGGCCGCGGCCGTGGTTGAACCGTCCGGGAGGCTATCGCCGTTCCAGTCAAATTCGATCTTGGAGCCGGCCTTGAACAGTGCCGAGGTGGCAATGGACCCTTGTACCGTCGAGTCGTACGTGATTTTGTCGGCCGCTACGCCGGTGTCGTTGACCAGCGTCAGCGCGCCAACGGTCGCCTTGGGCGGCGCCTTCAGATCAAACGTCAAAGTGACCCACGACGAATAAATCGGATCGGTCTCGCCATACGTGTGCTCGACTGCCCGCAGCCGCACGCCGTTGAGGCCGTACTCGCGGTCCTTGGGAAAGAATGTGAATGCGCCTTCCGCATCGACGATCGTGGAATCGTCAATTACGACGTCCGCGTCGGCGGCGAAGGTGCTGTCCGTCCCCGCGTCGGCGTAGTCGATTTGTACGACAATTCCGTCGCGGAGTCCGTCGTTCGTCACGATGCCCGCGATCGAAGGATCGTAGCGGTCCGCGCCATTGAAGGCGCCGACCAGCGAGGCGACGAGGTTGGGCGCGGTATCGCTTTCCGTTGTCTTGTAGCGGATGGTGTAGGCAGTTGTCCAAGCCGCCGGCGTCATGTAGGCGTTGGTGACGCGATTCCATTCGCGCACCCGCAATCGGATCGGCAGGTCCACGTTATTCGGCGGGTTGTTCGGCACGAATTGAAAATCCGGCGATCCCAAGCTCAAGGCCACGGATTGATCGGCGGTGCCGTCACCGTTGTAGTCCGCGTCCAAGATCAACGCCGCGGACGCATCAGCCGCCAGCGACACGACCAGGTTGTCATTGACGATCGTGCCGCGAACGGTTGGATCGCGCGTGATGCGATCGGTGCTTGACGTCCCGGTGTCGTTGACCAGTCCGATGCTGGTCAGCGTCGGCGTGGCGTTGTGCGCTCCGCTGATCGTGAACGTTGGCAGCAGCGTCCAGCTCGAAGTGACCGAAGCGCCGCCCGCGCTATTCGGCTCGCGCGTACGGACCTTGAAGTTGCCATACGAGCCCGCGGGCGCCGTGTAATAAAACTGTCCGCCTGCGTCGGCCGTCACGCTGGCGTCGGTCGTGCCGTTGCCATCCCGGTCGAACTCAATGAATACCTGAGACAAGTGACTGCCATCGGCTGCCGGCGGATCGTCGTTGCGCACAACTCCCGCAATAATCGGATCGCCCGTAATGCGATCGATCGCGGACGCGCCGGCGTCATTGAGAATGTCGACCTGGCCGAAGGTGGCGGCCAGATCGGCGCTGGTGACCGTGACGGTGAATGTCGTCGCGACGCTCAGCCCCGCGGCGTTCGTCGCCCTGACAGTGATCGAAGCCGTGCCGAAACGGTCCTCCGCGAGATCAAGCGTCAGCGTCTGGGTAACGGAGTCGACATTGATTCCCTCGAACAGTTCCCAGTTGTCCGTCTGCAGGCTGGTGCTGCTTAGATGCTCGATCGAGAGTTCCAGCGGAATGCCGGTCTCTTGAGGATCGACGAACACCGACGACAGGCTGATAACGTGATCGCCCGCGTTCTCCGCAATCGTCACATTGGAGATACCTGTTGTCGTCGGCTTCGCGACTAACCACACCGCGTCGGCCAGTTTGTTGTTGGTGCCGCCGGAAAACACGACCGTCGGCGTGTCGGCTGCCGCCAGGACGTACTCGCCCAAGAGTTGCCAGGGCTGCCCGTGTTGCGCAGCACCGGTCGGGCTTGATATTTGTTCGGTGAACTCCGTCCCCAACGTGACCAGGGGATTCTTTTTGATCGCAAAGGTGCCATTGCGCACCGTGCTGTCGTTGCCCGTCCACGTAGCCATCACGCCGTACGTACCCGCCGGCACGCTCGCGAACGTCCAAGTGGCGCTCGTGCCGCTTCCTCCTGCCACGAGTTGGTTGCCGTGCAGTCCTTCCGGCGGCGTCGGTGTCGGCGTCGGCGGCGCCCAGGAGCCGGTGGTCGTGAACCCGGCCTGACTGTTGTCGATGTACTCCGGGTAGTCGAATCCGGCGCCACCGAGAAGTTGATTAATTCCAGGGCCGCCGTCCATGAAATCGGTGCCGTTCTCGCCGTAAAGCTCGTCGGCGTCTTCCTCGCCGTACAGCAAGTCGTTGCCGTCGCCGCCGTAGAGTTTGTCCAGGCCTTGTCCGCCGCGCAGCGTGTTGACGATCGTGGAACCGACAAGCTTGTCGTTAAGCGGACTGCCGACGACGCTCTCAATTTCCGAAAGCGTCGAACCGGCGAGTTTGATCAAACGCAGCTTCAAGAGGTCAGCTGTTCCGGCGCCCGTGCCTTGTTGCGCGGTCTGCTCGGCGCTTACGGTGAGCGACACCGAAACGCCGTTGTTCGTCGTGTCGCGAAAACGCAACAAGGAGAAATCGAGCGTGTCCGTTCCTCCGGTCGCGGCTTCTTCGACGATGTCGATCCCTTGGTTCCCCTGGCCCGCGAACTGATATACGTCGTCGCCGGTGTTGCCGACGAGGTAGTCGTTGCCCAATCCGGGCAGGATTGTGTCATGATCCGCGCCGGCGTCGACGTAGTCGTTCCCTCCTTGGGCGTCGATCCAATCGCTCCCGCTGCCGGCGAGCACATAGTCGCCGCCCGCGCCGTCGTAATAGCCCCCGCCGGCCAGTCCCGTAGCGGCCCAAGCGCTCGACGAAGATGAAGAACTGCGCACCTCATCGCCGCCGTAGATCGTGTCGTTGTCCGAGCCGGCGTCGATCCAATCGGCGCCAACTTCACCATGGAGCACGTCGGCGCCGGCATGTCCATAGAGATAGTCTCCGCCGTCGCCGCCGCGAATCAGGTCGTCGCCGTCTCGCCCGTAGGCGTAGTCGTTGCCAATCCCGCCCTCCAGCCGATCGGCCAAGGCAGCCCCGCTGAGATTGTCATTCCCTGCCCCGCCGTACGCCCAAATCTTCTTGGC
>JAWXBP010000178.1 GCA_034440135.1 Planctomycetia bacterium | reverse complement strand
GTTATGACGGCCGGGCAGGCTTTCCACCAACCCGCGGGATCGTCCGACTATTCAAGCGTAGGAGTACCATAGTCGCAGCGTCGCAGCAACAAAGATCCGACGCCGTATCCCGCCAGGGTGCGTTCAAACGCCCCGTGACATGGTTTGATACGTCGAGGGAGAGAGGGCGTGGAGTTGGCCTGGGGCAACGAATCGTCGCGGCCGCCTATTCACTTGATCTCTGGTTAATCTGGTTCGCCGCCTGTTGAATCAGACTTGCCGAGTTCTGCCCTCGCACTGAAGTGATAGCGGTCGGTGTCCCCGCACCATAGCCAGTCAGAGGGTTATGCCACTGGATTTGCCCAGTGAGAGGGTCCAAGCAGTACATGTAACCGTTGGTCGAGACAATCAAACGGTCGCCATCGAGCAGCAGCGTCACGTAGCCCGACCGCATCTTGTCATTGGACCAGACGATTTCGCCGGAGTCACGGTCCAGAGCCAAAGCATAACCGTTCAACCCGACAAAAATGAGCTGTCCGATTGACCGCGCCGCCCCGCCAGTTTCTACATCGTCGGACGCAGCAGCGGCGTTTATCCCCCCATCACTCCTGGGCGCGCCACAGTTCCAGCACGCGCCAAATTGATCCTCCAGTCGTTCATGGCACTTCTGACATTCCCACATGGCATCGCCTTTACCGAGAATTGACGACGGTTCCACTTCGACGTCGAAGGTTAAATTGAGAGGTGCAGGATGCAATGGGACGAGGCGCGATATTCCCTTGCAATCCACGCCCGCCCGGTTAGACCGATGAACGTTTCCACAACACGGCCGACGCAGGAGCTAGTAACTCCCACGCTGGCCTGATACCTGACCACAAGAGTGCCTCACGGCTCCAACATCGCCGGGTTGCTGCAATGTCTGGCTGGCGGGATTCTATCGACGCGCGTGCGTTCCGTCTTGGGCTTTTCTGGCCCGCCGATTCCGCCCTTTCTGACTGGGCTTGTGGCTATCGGCGAACTTTGCTGGCTCGCCCTGCGCCTGGAGGTTTCCATGGCGCTATCCGACCAGACATTGGCGGACTTTTTTAGGGACGTGTACTTTCCGCGCCGGCTGGTGAATTCGGGCCGCGGGACGATCCAGGAAGTCGTCATCAATCGCTTCGTTGGCGTTCGTGCACGCCGACCAGCCGCACGCGCTGGGTTTGAAAGGTTGAGCCGCCCAAGCTGTGTTGCGAACTGGACGACGCCGAGTGGGTTGAGGATTAAACCTTGGGCATCGTGTTAGGCCGGAAACCAAACCAGGGACCGACTCCCCGCATCGGAAAGCCGGTCCCTGTAGGAAGGTGCGAGGAGGCGGTCCTCACAGTATTGAGATCGGACCATGGGAGACAAAAACTTCGGTCAAACGAAATTACTAGGAGATGGCTTGGCGATAGGGCGCAAAAAAAGGGCCGCCGGACATCTCCCCAGTTGTCTGGCGGCCCCCAAAGGAAGCAGTCAACTGTATCTCACAAAACGAAATCGGGCCGACCGCCTGCAAGAGCGATCAGCCCGAATTCAATTGCTCAGCTACAGCCGGCCAAGATCATGACTTCATGACAATGACTCGGCACTCATCTTGTCTAGGCTGGCCTGACGTCTTCGGCGCAGGGACCTTTCGGTCCCGACCCCGCCGTGTAGGTGACCTTTTGCCCTTCCTGCAAGTCGTCGAATTCCACGCCCACGAGGCTCTTGGAGTGAAAAAACAAATCCTTGTCGCCATCGGTCTTGATGAATCCAAAACCCTTGTCCGTCAGTTTCTTGATCGTGCCTGTGGCCATGTCATGTCTCGTTTTTTTGGCTTGTGTCTCAACCCTGGCGTGGCGGCGAAGTGCCGTTCCGTCACCGTCATGATAACGGTAAGGGACTGAGCGCCCAGGGACCGCGCGTGCCTTTTGAGCCGCGTCTGTCAACAAGTGAAGAGAAATGAACGTAGCTTTCGGCGTCCCGAGATTCGGAAACCTCGACCAGGCCAGTGGTAAAACCCGGCCGAGGCGGAGTGCCCGCAGTTGGGCTTCCGTCACCCGCTTGAAGACGCAGCAAACGGCGGGACGAATCGCAAAAAAAGGCCGTCGGAATTCGCGCACCACATTCCGACGGCCCAACTGTTTAGGAAAGATAGGTCAGAAAACGAAATCGGGCCGACCGCCTGCAAGAACGCTCAGCCCGATTTCAGGTAGACGTTGCCCAGTCCCTTAGGCACGAAACCAAACGGAGGATCGGACCCCGCATCAGAAGTCCGATCCGCGCCTGGAAGGTAGTAAGAGTTGCATCTCACGTCGTTACTATGGGCACGGACGGCAGAGGCAATAACCAAAAGTGTGGTCGAATTTTGACCAATGCGTGAGGAAAACAATGAAAGTTTCATTTGAATTTGATCGGTCACGTGCCATCGACTTTCTGAACGCCATGGAAGACGGCGAGCCGCTCGTTCCCGGGGACCAAGTCGACTTTAGCGACGAAAGGCCAGTAAGCGATCTGGTGACATTGGCAGGTGCTGCGGCTTACCGACTGCTGTTCAGTCTCAATCTTCCTCGAACGAGAACGATTGGCTTCCTGAATGGCGACGGGAGTGTCGTTATCGAAAAACAACCTGCTGAGATTCACGAACGGGAAAGCGAGCAGTGCGAGAAATTGCTGGGTCGATTGTTGTTGATTTGCGCCGGACTTGTCAGCGCGACGCTGTCGGACGGAATGAAGGGCAAACCCATCGAGGGCGTGTTCAAGGGAGTGCTGGAAGTGGTTGGCGACGAATGGCGATTATTGGCAGCAAGTGATTTAAACCCAACAGGTGAGGAGAACTGAACGAGGGCACGACAACGAAAAATACCGCGCGCGTTGTCACAGCGTCCCAACTGCCGCGAATGAGGGGATGCCGCAGACGACAACATTGCTGCTGGCGCTGCGCGCGGCCTTCGCCCCAGCCGGCGCGTAGCCGTCAACCAATCTTGGGGCAAATGGAGATTCTGAAATGAACGAGTTCTTGACGGTGTCGGCGGAAGAACTGGAGCAGGTCGCGGGGGGCTTCGGGCTCCTCGTTGCGGCGGCTGGACTGCTGCTCGATGGCGGGCGTACTCTGCCCGGTTTCGAGGAGCCCGGCGAACCCTTGCCAGGCTTCGACAAGTTCCTCGCAGAGACGAAGCGCATCTCTGGCCTTCGTTAAGCCGGACTCCCCGCCCCTGGCTTACTGGGGCGGGGTTTTTTATGCGCCAAGTTCCAACCGCCTTACCGCTTCACCATACATCCGGACGAGGTCAGCGCGGTCAAACTCGCCGCGTAGCTGCCTCAGTTGCTCCAGCAGTAGCGCCCGAGGGTCTGGCGATTCTTGGCACCGGGCGATGTTGGCTTCTAGGTGGTCGCGTAGGTCGCGTGTGATGGTGGCCATGCCGGCAGGGTAGCTCACGGCTCCGCTGGTTTTCAGGGCAACGTCTAAAGAATTGGGCGGCCCCATTTTTGCCGATCCCAAGTGTCCACGTGCCTTTAGAACGCTCTACGGCTGGTGTCAGTGACACCTGCAAGTAACCATGACACCCGCTAAGTACAACCAAGTTGCAAAACGGTCGACGGGCGTTTGAGCCTGGAAAACAAGCCTTCGATGCGGCATTTAGGCACTTCGCGGAATCTGGCAGACAACCATTATGATTCCGCTGCTCTAACCAACTGAGCTACGCCGCCGTGATTGTATTTGCCTTGTTTTCAGGGGTTATCGAGGTAGCGGTCGGTGCGCGTGTCGTCCGACTACACCTGGCGCTACAGCAAACCGGGTGTTGCGACACCCGATACACCACCTCACTTCACCCATAAATACCAAGCTAGAACGTCTGTCCAGGGTTTCCTTGATCGCCCATGCCACCGGCATTGGGTCAAAAAGTTCAGCGGGAAGCTGACCCATTACGGTCCTTGGTCGGACCCCGACGCTGCTTTGGAGCGTTTCCAGGGCAGAATCGAGACACAAAATGTAACATCCAGGGTTCGCGAGAGTAAGCCCTCCGAGCGCTTCCCTCTGTTCCACGATCAGTCCGGCCGGTGGTCGCGATAGGTCCGCGGACGGCGATGCGATCGGCCTGTTCCCGGCTTCGTCGGTAAGCTAAGATTAAACCGGGTAAGTGGTTCGGACGTTTCGCGCGGTGGCTGCGCGAGGGCGCCCGCTGGCCGATTTGTGTGGCGCGCGATGTTACGTTATTGGACCGCCGGGGAGTCTCATGGCAAGGCGCTGGTAGCGCTGGTTGACGGTTTTCCGGCTGGCGTGGCGGTGGACACCGACCTGATCGACCTGGAACTGCGGCGCCGGCAGGGGGGTTATGGTCGCGGCGGTCGTCAGCGGATCGAAACCGACCGCGTCGAGGTCCTATCCGGCGTTTGGCAGGGCATTACGATCGGCAGCCCCGTGGCGTTGCAGGTCGTCAATCGCGACTACAAACTGGAACGCTTGGGCGATCTTTCCCGCCCGCGTCCAGGGCATGGCGATCTGACCGGTGCGATCAAGTACCTCGGTTCCATTCGCGGCGTGCTGGAACGCGCCAGCGCTCGCGAGACCACGGTCCGGGTCGCGGCCGGGGCGTTGGCGAAGCAGTTGCTGGCGGAGTTCGGCATCACGGCCTTTGGCTACACGGTCGAGTTGGGCGGGGTGAAGATCGCCCCTTTGCCTGGTTCCTTGGAAGAACAGCGCATCGCGCGCGATAAGAGCGAGTTGTACTCGCTGAATCCGGATCAGGACGACGAGATCAAGACGCTCATCGATCAATGCGGCAAAGACGGCGATACGCTGGGCGGCGTGTTGGAAGTCCGTGTCGAGGGATTGCCGTTCGGCCTGGGCACGCACGCGCAGTGGGATCGCAAGCTGGACGGCCGGCTCGCGCAAGCGGTGATGGCGGTGCAAGCGATCAAAGGGGTGGAGATCGGGCTTGGCTTCGAAGCATCGCGGCGTCGCGGATCGGAAGTGCATGACCCGATTCAATTCCATGCGGATGAGATTGAATCCGCGAATCTCGGCTATGCGCGGCCGACGAACAACGCCGGCGGCCTAGAAGCCGGTATGACGAACGGCCAACCGCTGGTGATTCGTGCGGCGAAGAAGCCGATCAGCACGCTGCGCAAACCGTTGGAATCGATCAACCTCGATACGAAGGAATCCGAAAACGCGGCCTACGAACGCAGCGACGTGTGCGCGGTGCCCGCGGCGGGGGTGATTTTGGAAAACGTCGTGGCCTTCGAGATCGCCGCGGCGCTGGTCGAGAAATTCGGCGGCGACAGCGTGACGGAGATGAAAGCCCGTTGGGAGTTGTTCCACAAGCTGGCCCGCGAGCGGTAGCCGCGCAGTATGTTGTGGCACGGTCTCCCGACCATTGGTATCTACACAGCTCGGAAGGAACCACGAAAAGCACGAAAGGCACGAAAGTTTGGGATGTTTGGCAAACTTGCGGTGGCCATTTGAAGGCAGATCGACTAGCCGACGTCCCTTTGGCACTTCCAGCTCAATCCAATACTCGACGAGACGTTCGTGTTTTTCGTGGTTACTTCCGGATGCCCGGAAAAAGTTGTGTAGATACCAATGGTCGGGAGACCGTGCCACGGTACGCGATTACGACGAGTGGAGACCTTCGGTCGGGCCGGTGACACGGTCGGGAGACCGTGCCACAACTTGGGAACGGTAGCGCCTTTGCTAACCACGGATGGTGGCGGACATGAACGAAACGAATCGGCGGCGTTTCTGTCGCGTGCTGTTTCTCCTGATAGCGATCTCGCCGTGCTGCGCCGTGCTGGCGGCAGCTGTGTGGCGGAATTCCGCGCAGTCCGAGGCGCTTTGGCAATCTTCGTTGCGCCAAACGCTGGGCGTCGATGTGGAATGGGATCGAATCAGCTACCCGGCCCCCGGACAGGTGCGCTGGGAAGGACTGCGATTCCATGACGTCGACTCCGGCGATTTGGTGGCCCAAGTCGATTTATGCACGCTGACCGAGCAAGGCTCGCGACTGCGGATCGCGCCCGTCGCAGTGACAGTTCATGCGCAACGCGCCGAGGCGATTGTCCATGCGTTGAAGTCGTCGTTCGCCAGCGCCGCGGCAGCGGGCGTCGAGATTGAGCCCTGCGAAATAAGCGTGATCGGCGGAAACAAGCAAGTCGTCGCACAATGGTCGCTGACGCGCGCGGAGGCTTGGAACGTGGAGTCCGCGGGCAAGGCGTTGATTCGCTTTCAGCCAACGGGCGGTCAGGAAATCGCCCTGCACGTCGAACAGGATCAAGCGAATCGAACGTTTCGCCTGTCGTTCGATACGGAGAAGCGCGAGCTTCCTCTCGCGACGCTGAATGCATTTTTTCCACGGTCGCGGGCGCTGGGAACGGCGTCGACATTCCGCGGCGTGGTGCAGGTCGCGCAGAGCGAAGATAGTTGGGACGCTGGCATCCGTGGAACCGTGGATCAGATCGATCTGGAGACACTCGTCAACCGGCACACGAAGCAACAGCTGACGGGCAATGGCGCTTTGGAGATCGAGTCAGCGCAATTCAGGAACGGAAAACTCGTCGCGGCGAAGGGAAAGTTTGGCGCGACGGGCGGCGAAATCGGCGTCGGGTTTCTCAGCGACGTTTCGGGCGGGTTTCAATTTCGTTGCGACTATTCGAAACAAGAACTCGATGAGCGGCGATTTGAAACCATCAAATACAGCCAGCTCTTGGTACAATTCGATCTTCACGAGGGAGCAATTGAGTTAACCGGACTTGTCGAGCCCGGGCAAATTCCGCTCTTGAACGAAGATGGGGATCCGATCTTAGTTGCGCCGGCGAAGGGGACGCGCGTATCACTAGCATACGCGGTTCAGTTGCTTTTCCCGACTGCCGGTCCCCGGATCGCCGCCGCGCACGAATCGTTCTGGCTGGCGAGTTGGCTGCCGCTCCCGGCCGCCGGTCAACTGAGTCCGTGGCGTCCAAAGGAGCCGGCCCAAACCGCCCCGAAAAATCTACTCCGCCAGTCCACTGCTGGCGAACCTTAGGCCGCAAGCTCCCTGATTGACGGACCCAGCGCCGGATTCGATGATGCGGGGCGGTTGTTTCCTCCGCTCTCGATCGATTCCGCTATGCCTGCCGACGCCCCTGACGAATCCGTTCCCCCGAGTTTTGAGCAGGCGCTGGCGCGTCTGGAGGATATCGTCCGCGATCTGGAAGAGGGCAAACTCGGCCTCGCCGACTCCCTGGCCCGGTACGAAACCGGCGTCGGGTTGCTCAAGGATTGCCACCAGTTGCTGGAGCGGGCGGAGCGGAAAATCGAGCTGCTGAGCGGCGTCGACGTCGAGGGAAACCCTATCACGGCCGCGTTCGACGACACGGCCACCGACGACGAGGGGCAGCAGCGTTCCCGCAAACGGTCCGCCGGGCATAACCGGACCAAGGCCGAGCGGCCGAAACCCAAAGTGAGCGATCCCCCCCAGATAGACGAACCGCCCGCGCTGTTTTAGAATGGGGACTGTGAAATCGCATCCCCTGGGGGCGGCAGGGTTTCTGCCACAAACACGGTGAGCGCCTCGGTCGCTTCGTTTCCGCAGCTCGTCGCCGCACGGACGCCGCGCGTCGAATCCGCGCTGCGGAGCTACATCGACCGTCTTCCGGATGGCTGCCCGGACCGGCTGCGCGAAGCGATTGCTTACAGTTTGTTGGCTCCCGGCAAGCGTTTACGGCCGCTGCTGGTGTTAATGGCGGCCGAGGCTTGCGGTTCAGATTCCGACGAAGCGGCGCTGACCGCCGCGTGTGCGGTCGAGATGGTCCACTGCTATTCGCTGGTTCATGACGACCTGCCGGCCATGGACGACGACGACCTGCGCCGCGGTCGCCCGACCTGTCATAAGGTCTACGGCGATGGCCTGGCGATTCTCGTGGGCGACGCGTTGTTGACCCTGGCTTTCGAAGTCCTGGCACACGACGTGCGACCGGCGCAGGCGGCATTGGCTTGCTGCCGTGAATTGACGAAGGCGGCGGGAGCGGCGCAGCTCGTCGGCGGACAAGCGGATGATCTGGCGGGCGTCGACGCGGCGAACGACCTGGAGTCGCTCAAGTCGATTCACCGCCGCAAGACCGGCGCGATGTTTCTGGCGTCGCTGAAATTGGGAGCGATCACCGCGGGGGCCGATCACGTACAACTCAGGGCTCTGGAAGACTACGGCGCGGCGCTCGGCGTGGCCTTCCAGATCTCTGACGACCTGCTGGACGTAGAGGGGAACGAGGCCGCGCTCGGGAAGCGCGTGGGGAAAGACGCCGGGCGAGGCAAACTCACCTTCCCGGGGTTGCTCGGAATCGAAGAGAGCCGTCAATGGGCCGTAGCGCTCGTTGACGAGGCATGCACGGCTTTGGCCGGACTGGGGCCGCGAGCCGCCAGCTTGGAAGCACTGGCTCGCTACGTGTTGGAAAGGGATCGTTGATGCATCCGCTGTTGTCCAAGGTCGAATCGCCCAGCGATCTGACCGGCTTTTCGACGGCCGAGTTGGAAGCTCTCGCCGCCGAAATGCGCGACGTGCTCTGTAATCTCGTCTCCGATCGCACTGCGCACTTCGCATCGAATCTGGGTGTAGTCGAGTTGTGCCTGGCACTCCACACGGCGTTCGATTTCCGACGTGACCGGCTGATCTGGGACACCGGACATCAGATCTACCCGCACAAGCTCATCACTGGGCGGTATCACGAATTCAGCACCATGCGGGTCAAAGGCGGCCTGATGGGCTACCCGAACCCGGCCGAGAGCGACTTCGACCTATTCATGACCGGCCACGCCGGTTGCAGCGTTTCGACCGCGCTCGGCATGAAGGCGGCCGACGACTTGCTCGGCGAATCGGACCGGCACTCGGTCGCCGTGATTGGCGACGGGGCGTTTCCGTCTGGAATTGTCTTTGAGGCAATGAACAACGCCGGCGGCCTGAAGAAGAAGCTGCTGGTGATCCTCAACGACAACCAAATGTCGATCTGTCCCCGCGTGGGCGGCGTGGCCGATTACCTGGACCGGTTGCGTGTGAACCCATTTTATATGGGCCTCAAGACCGAGGTGCAGAAAGCGCTCATGCACGTGCCGATGGTCGGCGAGGGAATGGAGAAACTACTCTGGCAGGCCAAGGAATCGATCAAGGCTGGCCTGCACGGCGGCATGCTGTTCGAGGAGCTGGGCTTCCGCTACATCGGCCCCATCGACGGGCACAACATCGGGCAACTCAAGAAATACCTCAAGCTCGTCAAGGAAGTGAACGGACCCGTGCTGTTGCACGTGATGACCGAAAAAGGGCACGGCTTCAAACCGGCCGCCGAAGACCCGGTCTTCTTCCACACGCCTGCGCCGTTTGTCCGCGAAGATGATTGCGTCATCTCGATCAAGAAATCGAGCACCCGCGCTTATACCGATGTCGCCAGTGACGCGATCCTGGCCGCCATGCAGCGCGATGAGCACGTGGTCGTGCTGACCGCGGCGATGTGTCAAGGCAACAAGCTGGAACGCGTCCGCGACGCCGTGCCCGACCGCTTCTATGACACCGGCATCTGCGAATCGCACGCCGTGGCCTTTGCGGCCGGCATGGCCAAGAGCGGGTTGCGGCCGATTGTCGACATCTACAGCACCTTCCTGCAACGCAGCTACGATCAGCTGTTCCAGGAAGTCGCGTTGCAAAACCTGCCGGTCACGCTGATGCTCGATCGCGCCGGCGTCGTCGGGCCGGACGGCCCCACGCATCACGGCGTGTTTGATATCGGGTACCTGCGCGTCTTCCCGAACATGGTCGTGATGGCCCCCGGCGACGAGGCCGATTTGACCGCGATGCTCGATTTCTCGCTGGGCCACGATTCCTCTTGCTCGATCCGTTATCCGAAATGCAATGCGGAAACAATCGCCCGAGAAGTCGCGCCGATCGAATTGGGCCGCGCCGAAGTGCTGGAATGGGGCGACGATGGCATGATCGTCTGCTGCGGCGCGCTCCTGCCGCAAGCGGTAAAGGCGGCCACGAAGCTCCGTAGCGAAGGCTTGGACGTCGGCGTGATCAATGCCCGGTTCGTCAAGCCGCTCGATACGCATACGATCCTCCGCGCCATCGAACACGCGCCGTTCGTGCTCACCGTCGAAGAAGGCTGCCTGATGGGCGGCTTCGGCAGCGCGGTGCTGGAAACCGCCTGCGACGCGGGACTCGACACCGCGAACATCAAACGCCTCGGCATCCCGGATCACTTCGTCGAACACGGCGAACGAGGGGAATTGCTCGCGGATTTGGGCTTGGACGCCAATGGTATTGCCGCTGCTGCGCGTGAGATGGCCACCCGCTGCGAGCCGGTGAAGACGCCGGAGCGCCGGCGGGTGAGTTGATTGAACCGCGGAGGCGCAAAGACGCACAGGACTTAACCGCGAAACACGCAAAATATCGCGAAAAAGTATTGTAGGGGCGGGCCGTGCGCGGAGTTGACGAATTGTCCTCAGGTAGTCTCGCCTATCGCAACGTGCATTGTACTTCAAGGCGTAAGGCCCGCCGTTTCCACAACGGCGGGCCTTACGCTTTCTTGTCGGCGCTCGTTCGCGGTAAGGCCGAAGCGCAACAAGTTAAAACGCCTTTTCTCTTTGCACGGCCCGCCCTACGTCCTCCGTCATTCCTACTTTTCGCGTCATTTCGCGTGTTTCGCGGTTCAAATCCTCCTCTCCGCCTCTCCTCTCTTCCGCGTCTCAGCGCCTCCGCGGTTCAAACGGAAACAGACGCGCTCAGCAGTTTCACCAGCATGTAAAGCCCGAACCAGCTGGCCGCGATGCTGATGCCGAGGATCGCCATCAACCCCGCCGCGATGGCGAAGACGAACAGCCGGTCGTCCCGCTGAACCTTGCGTTGCTCTTCGGGCGCGGCGTTGACGTGTTTTGCCAGGAGCGCGGCGTTGCGGTCGTTGGCTTTCCAGAAGACGTCGAAGACGTCGCCGGCGACGGGGACGGCGCCGGCCACGTAGTCGAAGGCGATGTTGGCGGCCATCCGGACGAGCGTCGAGCGCGGGACGCCGTACTTCGATGCCGAAAACAGGATGTAGAGCGAGGCGATCGCCGGCAGGAAATCGCCGATCGCCGGAAACAGCCCAAGGATGGCGTCCAGACCGAACCGGATATTCGTGCCCGGGATGGCGAATTGACTATCAAGCCAATGAGCAAACTGCTCGATCCGCGGATCCACCTGGGCGGATTCGCGGCGCGTGTATTCGTTCGGCGGCAGCGGGATGAGCGTTTTCGGCATTCCGTCTAATCCTATGCAGCTGGGACGGAAGAAAAAGGCGCGAGTTCCTCGCGAGACGAGTGTGTTGCCGCAACAAAAGCCCAGGGAAGGCCCTCGGAAGCCTAGCTATCATCCACGCTTCCGAGGGCCTTCCCTGGGCTTAACCATCCACAACCGAATGTTCCTACTCCCGCCCCAGCACGTCCGCGTGGTACTTCCTTACCACCGGCGTCTCGTCCAGCTTGAAGTGCCGCATCAGCCAGTACGCGTAAAGATAGTCCATCGCGCAGTAGCAGGTGTTCGTCGCGGGGCCATTCGGTTGCCAGACGAGGCGCGGGTTCACTTTCCAATAGCTGTCGTCGGGCTTCATCGCGTCATTCCAGACCGGCGCCGGCTGCTCGATTTCCGCGCCGGGATAGATGAACCGGTCGAGCCGGTATCGCCGTAGTTGTTCGACCACGTCCGGCAGGTTGCGTTCGATCTGGGCGCGGGCGGTGTTCTTGCGGCGTTCGACAATGGCGTCGAAGACGCCTTGGTCGCTGAGCATGCCGGCCCACATGAAGGTGCCGAGGCTGTGACGCTGGCCGTCGAGGGCCTGCATCCCCCAGAACATCGTTTGGCCGAGCTCGTACATGAACTTCTTGTTCCACGCCTCGTTGTGGCGATGGGCGTGGTTGCGTTCCAGCATCAGGCCGACGAACGCCGCGTTGATTACGTGGTTGCGATCGTTCATGCCTTTCAGAAACGGGCTGGCGGCCACTTCTTGCGGACGGACCAGGCTCAGCCAGGGGTCGATGTAGTAGACGTGCTTTTCGCCGCGCAATTTGACGAACTCCCGCCGGATCACCTCTTTCTGGTGCGGATCGTCCGGCGGAAAGCTGTAGCCGAGCGCGATGATTTCGTATGCCACTTGCGCATTGAATGGCACGCCGAGCGGCCCCGCGAACGGTTGCATGTCGCCATAACGAGTCTTGCGCCCGCCGCGTTCCGTCGGATGATAGCCGGTTTCGATCACATGCAGCACCATGGCGTGCATGTCGGCCAGCGCCATCCCGCGCACTTCCGGCGGCAGGTCATCGAGCGCATACATGCAGAGCGCCGCGTAGCCGCCCGCGATCTGGTTATACGTTCCCTTGGCGGGATCGTTGCGATAGAAGTACTTTCTACCGTCCGCCGCGACATACTCATTCGGACGCATTTCTTCGAACACGCGTCCCTCGGCCGGACTGATCGACCGGGCCATCAAACCCGGCTGCCTGGTGACTTCGAAGAAGAAGTGCAGTCCGCGGACCAGGTCGGCGATCTGCTGGAGCGTGGTCGCGTCATGCGTGACGGCGTATTTGTATGACATCGCCGCCAGCAGCGCGCCGTTCCAGGTGGAAGTATCGGAGCCCGGAATGGTGATCGGCCGCACGCCGGGCTGGTCGGACAGTTCAACGCGATTGTAAACCTGACCGTGCTCGGTGCGGTGATACCGGGCGAGCTCCCACTCGAAGTACGCGGCCTTCACGTGGAGCGGGATGTTGCGGTAGCCGCCGTAGTGCGCTTCGAGCCGCGTTTGAAAATCGCGCAAGGCAACGATGGTGTCATCGCCATCGACCGGCGGCGTCGTGTCGCGGACCTGCGCTCGCAGCGGAGCGACGAACAGGAGCAGTGAGATGAACGCCAATCGTGTAAACAAGGAACCCTCCCTGGTCATGCGAAGCGTCACGAAACCAATTTTGACTGTGGGAGGCGTCTCCGACGCCGATGGAACAAACGTCGTTGTCGCTATCGACGTCGATACGACAATCGATGCCCTCTTCATCGGCGTCGGAGACGCCTCCCACAGTCTAGTTGTTGACGCACGAGTAAATCGAGCGAGCCGAGAGGAGCGTCCCCCTCGGCTCGCGATGAGTCGGACATCCTGTCCGCACTCCCTTGTGTCGTTTAGCGCGTGGCGAGCAAGCCTGGCACAATCGTGTCGGTCGGCGATTGGGGCGTGTTGTCATGCGTGAGCCAGCGGCCGTCCGCGACGAAGTAGGAATGGAAATCGGCGACGATCAAGTTGAACACCTCGGCCGGAGGGCATACTTTGACCGAGCGAACTTCATGCGGTCCGTCGAGCGTATGCAGGATCATTCCCGGCTCCATGACTCGCGCGCGCACCCAGCCCTTGCCGGCGACCCAAAACATGTGCCCGCCGCTGCAAGTGAGCGAACCGGCGTTGCCGGCGTCGATGCAGAGCGTTTCCACGGGATCGCGGTGCGTAGTTTTCAGCACGGGTTTGAATGTGAGTTCCCCTGTAACGGGGTCTTGGGCCAAGACGCGATCGCCGTGACGGAGTTGTTCGATCGGCGTGGCCCCTGTATCTGTCGACACCAAAGTTCCGGCCACTAGACACGACGACTGCCGAGGCAACCAAGTTTGAACGGCCGTAGAGAGGGGCACATCCAGCTCGTAGCGGTAGCGAAAATCCACTGCTTTGTCCGCGGAGGACAACGCAACTTCATTGCGATCACTCCACCAATTCCACCAATCCGCGGCGTTCGCCGGATTGACCTGACCCGTGGCGGTCGTCAGTGCTTGCGACGCCCGAACGGTCATTTCCTCGTTGTAGGCATTTTGACTTACGGCCGCTTGATCGCGCGCCGCCGCCAGTCGCGTGAAATAATTGTGTGTTTGGATCAATTCTTTCAGCGAGTAACCTGCGACGATCGCGTTGCGGCGGCCGGGCGCGAAATTCGCCGGGCGTCGCCAGAACACGGTTTCCGTGAACTGCACCTCATGTTGATCCATTCCCTCGCGATAGTAAGCGTGCTGATACAACAGCCGACCGTCCGGAAATCGGTACAGTTCGCTTCGCGATTGAACCGGCGAGTAAATGCCAGACAATAACACTGGTACGTATTCGACCTGCGGACGACTGCGCAACTGGTCCGCAGCTTCCACGCGAACGGCGTCCGACGGCGAAAGCGCCGCTTGCCGAGCCAAAGCTGCCGTGGCGTCGGAACCTGACATGGCCGCGATGACCTTGAGCATCGCGAGCGCCGCCGGCTCACTGTACGCGCCAAATACCGCTTCAAGTGCTGGAATGGCCTCTGGCTCCCGGATTTCCAACAAGCGTTCCCGCGCAATTTCGCGTTGTTGTGGGCTGCGCCGTTCCAGCGTATCGCGGAGCTTCAAGAGTTTCGGCGACCACATTTCCAGCGAGCGCTCGGCAAGTGCCGCGCGGCGACCGGACGCGGCGATCTCCTCCGGAGAAAGCCACACGCCGTCCACCCAGCGGAAACCAAGTTCCTGGCGGGCAGCGACGTGACTGGGGTTCAACTCCAAGACGCGTGTCAGATGAGCTCGTTTCTGATCGTGCAACCCGCTTCGCGCGCACCAATGCGCTAAGTCCAGTTGCCCGGCGACTGTGTCTGGGTAACCGTCGCGCGTATTCCGGTATTCAATAAGCCGCCGGTCGTCAACCAAACGCGCGGCGACTTCGCTCGGCTTCAGCCAGGCGTCGTCGTGCCAGACATCGCCGGCATGCCAGTGCGCCGCGGCGTCGTCCGGCGCGGCCTGCAGGGCTTGCTTGAGAAATTCTTCGCGCGCCTCGCGATCTCCGCGGACTTCAGCGCGGAGCGCCAGTTCCACCAGATTCTCTTTGGCAATCGCCGGCTTCGCCTGCGGCGCAGTTTTTTTCGCCGGCGCCGCCCCGAGAGCCGTGGTCGAAATCCAGCCCAAACAGCTTACCGCTCCCAACAACAATGCAATGCGCATCGCAGTCCCCTGTTCCTGAGACCTGAGCGTAGTGAAACAACGAACCTCGCCGCGCAACAAGCGCGGTTACATCGACGACAGAGCACGCCGGTCCGAGGCTAGAACGACGCCCAACACGCCGCTGTGAGCGAATATAAGGTTTTCCTACCGGAAAAGGCAACACTTTTCCGGAGTCGCGCGAAAGAATTCGCCGCGAGTGACCAACGGGCCGGCGAAGAGACAGCCACAGTCTCCTTTCGCTCCGCGAAAGGTAAAGCCCTTTCGTGGAGCGAAAGGAGACTGTGGCTAAGCGAAGTGCTGCTCGAAGCCCGGCGGCCAATCGTAGGCTTGGGCGAGGGCATCGCAAACCGTGCGCGAGACTTGGCAACCGGAGACTGGCTTTCGCAGCACAGCGTACGCGTCAGCCTGTTGTGCTTGGCGCACGAGCGCGTCGTCGGCGTCGGCCGACATCAAGATGCAGGGAAGATCCGCCTTGAACTGTTTCAGCTGGCGAATCGTCTCCAGTCCCGTGAGCCGTGGCATGTGCATGTCGAGCAAAACGATGTCGACCGGTTCCGAGCGAATAATCCGCAGCGCCCATTCGCCATCGCTGGCCAGGTGAACTTTGAAGCCGCGCGGGGCAAAGACGGTCCCCAGCGCCTCCCGGAGGGCGTCGTCATCATCGGTGATCAAAATGGACGGCCAAGTCCGGATCACGTCAAAACCCTTGCTGCCGGTTTACCTGAACGGTTCAATTGCCACAAACTAACAATGGCATCCGCTGCCTCATGGAAAAGCAAGTCTAGTGCCAAATTGTGCGGCAGGCGTCGGCGAACTTCACGGCGAGTGCGTAAGTCCAGTCCCCACCTTTTCTTGTAACATGCGAAAGCTTGAATCGGAAGAGAAAGTGCGGGATTTGCGTAACCTTCGCAATCCCAAGAGGATAGCGGCGATTGCTGCCAATTGGGCAGTCTTGTAAGGTTGCGTCGCATCCCTATACTACCGATGGAGATGGCAGTTCGGACGCCAAACCTGCTTGTTCCGACGCTTTGCCAGCTCAGGCCGGACACCGGAAAGGAAGACTGTGGACGCTTCGACGGCGCCGTTCTTGGTTCGTCACGAGTTTCTGATTCGCCGCCTGCATTCGCTCAGCGGCCTGATTCCGGTGGGCGCGTATTTATGCGTCCATCTGGTCACGAACGCCAGCGTTCTGGGCGGGAGTCAGATCTTTCAGGACAACGTCAATCTCATCCACTCGCTCGGGCCGCTGTTGCCGCTCGTGGAGTGGACGTTCATTTTCCTGCCGCTGATTTTTCACGCCGTCGTCGGCGTGATGATCGTGCGGTCAGGCATGCCGAATACCAGCAGCTATCCGTACGCGAACAATGTTCGCTATACGCTGCAGCGCGCCACAGCCTGGATCGCGTTGTTCTTTATTCTCTATCACGTCTTCCACATGCACGGCTGGTTTCACGTGGAGCCGTGGATGGAAAACGTCGTGAAGCCGCTCGGCGGCGGGCAATTCGAACCGGAGAACGCTACGAACAGCGCTGCGTTGGCCCTGCAGCCGATTGTCGTCCGCCTGCTGTACGCCATCGGCGTTCTCGCGAGCGTCTACCACTTTGCGAACGGCATTTGGACGATGGGCATCACTTGGGGCGTCTGGGTGACGCCAGCCGCGCAGAAGCGGGCCGACTACATCTGTATGGCGTTCGGTCTGTTGCTCTCGATCGTCGGCCTGGGCGCGCTGTTTGGGTTCAGCACCGTCGAAGTGCCGGAAGCCGCGGCGACAGCAGCGCCGGAAGCGAATGCACAGGACGCTGACGAACCGACCCTCGACGAAGAAAACGCTTCAACCGCGGCGCGACTGCCGGCAAGTGAACGACAATAGCGTATCGCGTCGCCGCGTGAAGTCAGGACTCAACAGCCGCGATCGAGCGGCGTATCTCGGAAGGTGAATCAGATGGCGAACGAACGGGTTCTCATGGTCGGCGGCGGGTTGGCCGGGTTGGCCGCGACGATGAAGCTGGCCGAGTTGGGCGTCGCCGTCGATTTGATGAGCCTGACGCCGGTCAAGCGCTCCCACAGCGTCTGCGCCCAAGGGGGCATCAACAGCGTCAACGAACAAACGCGGCAGCTCGGCGATAACGAGTGGCTGCATCTGGACGACACCGTCTACGGCGGCGATTTTCTCCAGCACCAGCCGCCGGTCAAAGAAATGGTCGAGTGGGGGCCGAAGATCATCGATCTAATGGACCGGCTCGGCGTACCGTTCAATCGCACGCCGGAAGGCTTTCGCGATCAGCGCCGTTTCGGCGGCACAATGTTCAAGCGCACGGCTTTCGCCGGCGCCACGACGGGCCAGCAATTGCTGTATGCGCTCGACGAGCAGGTGCGGCGCTGGGAAGTGGCCGGCAAGGTCAAGAAGTATGAGTTTTGGGACTTCCTGGGACCAATTCTCGACGACCATGGCGTTTGTCGCGGCGCGGTGGCGCAGGATCTCGTCACGATGGAGATTCGCGCGTTCCCGGCCGATGCGGTGATCGTCGGTTCCGGCGGTTGCGGATTGATTTACGGCCGCTCGACGATGTCGATGGTCTGCAACGGCAGCGCCGCGAGCCGTTGCTTCCGCGCTGGCGCCAAATACGGCAACGCCGAGTTCATTCAAGTGCATCCGACCGCGGTGCCAGGCGCGGATAAACTGCGGCTGATGAGCGAAAGCGCTCGTGGCGAAGGGGGCCGCGTATGGGTGCCGCGAACGCCGAACGATCAGCGTGCAGCGCGTTCGATTCCCGAGTCGGAACGGTACTACTTCCTCGAAGATCGGTATCCGAAATACGGCAACCTGGTGCCGCGCGATATCGCCACGCGGGAAATCTTCAGCGTTTGCACGTACGAAGGCCTGTCGGTCGATCCGGACCGGATGAGCGTTTACCTCGACGTGACGCACTTGCCGCGGCAGGTCTTGGATCAGAAGCTCGGCGGCATCCTGGATATCTATGAAAAATTCCAAGGGGTCGATCCGCGCGAAGAGCCGATGAAAATCTTCCCCGCCGTCCACTACTCGATGGGCGGACTGTGGGTCGACTACGAGCGCAGCGCCACGGGTGGTTTGCGCGTTGGCTCCCCCAAGAATCAAGTCACCAACATTTCCGGCCTCTACGCCATCGGCGAATGCGACTACCAGTACCACGGCGCCAATCGATTGGGCGCGAACTCTCTACTGAGCTGCATTTTCAGCGGCTTGATTGTCGCGCCGGGCATTGAAAACTGGATCAAATCCATTCCCGGCGGCAACGCGGCAGCTCAGCCATCGTCGCTGTACGACGGCGCGCGCCGCGAGCATGAGCAGGCGCATCAGCAGTTGCTAACCCGCGCCGGCGGCGGCGAAAATCCGTACCTGTTACACCTGGAACTCGGCAACGTGATGACACGGGCCGCGACCGTGGTGCGGAAGAACGACGACTTGCGCGCGGCCTACGCGAAGGTGTCGGAACTCGCGGAACGTGCACAGCGCTGTTCGCTCTCCGATACCGGCAAGTGGACCAACCAGAACGTCGTCTTCACCAAGGCGGTCGTGGACATGTTCCCGCTGGCGAAGACGATCCTCAAGGGCGCGCTGCAGCGCGATGAATGTCGCGGCGCGCACTTCAAACCGGACTACTCGATGCCGGGACTCGACGCCAAGGACGCCAGCGAACGCCGCCGTCAGGCCGAGAAGTGGTGCATCAGCTTCGAGGAAAACACGGCTAAGTGGCTCAAATCGACGGTCGCCAGCTTGGACGCCGACGGCGAGCCGACGCTCGTGTACGAAGACGTCGACACTTCGCTGATTCCGCCCCGCCCCAGGTTGTATGGCCTGGTCGGCGCGGAACTGATCGAAGAAGTCTGGCGCGAACGTCAACAACAAAAAACCGCGGCGACCGGCAACGGGGCCGGAGCAACGGCGACGGGAAAACTCGCGGCAACGCACTAGTTGAGTGAATTTCTAAGTTCTAAATCGGAATGACGAATGGCTGCTGAGGCAGCCACAGTCTTATTGAATCATTCGACATTCGGTCATTCGAATTTGATTCGTCATTCCGATTTAGAACTTAGAAATTCTTGCTACGTCAATGTAGTGAGATTTTAACACGCTTCAGGATGATTCCATGACCGATACGCACGCTCATCACCATGGTCCGCGCGAATTTCACGTGCGGGTGTTGCGGCAAGACGCGCCCGGCGGCCCCAGCTATTGGGAGCGCCACCGCGTCGAGCACGAACCGGACATGAACGTGATCAGCGTTCTGCAAAAGATTGCCGCCAACGCGGAAACCGCGGATGGCAAGGCGGTCGCGCCGGTCGCGTGGGACTGCAATTGCCTGGAGGAAGTCTGCGGCGCATGCACGATGGTCATCAACGGCGGCGTTCGCCAGGCTTGTTCGGCTCTGGTCGATCGGCTGCTCGAGGACAATGCGACCGAGATCGAGTTGCGGCCGATGGGCAAGTTCCCCGTCGTGCGCGATCTGATGGTCGATCGCTCCCGGTTGTTCCGCGCCCTGCAAAAAGTCAAAGCCTGGATCCCGGTCGACGGTTACTACAACCTCGGCCCTGGCCCGCGGCAATCGCAGGCCCAGCAGGAGCAGGCCTACCCCCTCAGCGAGTGCATGAGCTGCGGCTGCTGCCTGGACGCTTGCCCGCAGTATCTCAAGGTGGAAATGAAGCAGGGCGAAAATGAAACGACCGAGGCCTTCGCCCAACGTCAAGCGGCGACGTACGACGAGTCGTTCATCGGCGCGCATGCCATCAGCCAGGCCATGCTGTTCAACGTCAATCCCACCGGCGAATTGAACGCGACCGAACGCCTCGACGCGCTGGCCGCGCCGGGCGGCGTGCAGGTCTGCGGCAATGCCCAGAATTGCGTGGCGGTTTGCCCGAAGAAGATCCCGCTCACAACGTCAATCGGCCGCGCCGGCCGCGCGCTGACGGTCCACGCGATCAAGCGCTGGTTCGGGGCGTAGTCGGGAACGCCGCTGCTACATCCGCTCTACCGTGCCGATGCCGAGCAGGGCCAGGCCCTGCTTGAGCACGCGGGCGGTGAGGTCGCAAAGCAATAGCCGGCTTACGCGTTGCTCCGGCGTATCCGCTTTGAGCACCGGGCAGGCTTCGTAGAATCGGGAGTAACACTGCGCGAGTTGGTCGTAAAGATAGCTCGTGAGTTGATTCGGGCGATAGTCCGACACCACGGATTCGACCGCTTCGCCAAAGCGTAGCACTTCGAGTGCCAAGGCGCGCTCAGCTGGCGACGTGAAGGTAATTTTCGCGCCGCTTTGGCGCAGTGCGTCGACGTTGACTTCGCCGCGCGCGAAGATGTTTTGCACCCGCGCGTACGCATATTGCAAATACGTGGCCGTATTGCCGGTCGTGGCCATCATCTTGTCGTAGCTGAAGACGTAGTCGCTGGTGCGATTGTGCGACAGGTCCGCGTACTTGATCGCCCCCACGCCGACCACTTCCGCGACGCGTTGGCGCTCTTCAGTCGAGAGTTCCGCGCCTCCCGGCTTCGCGTCATCACTGGCACTGACGATTTCGAGCGCCTTCGCCTCAGCGCCGTCCAGCAAGTCCGCCAGGCTAACCGTGCCGCCGGCGCGGGTACGAAAGATCTTGCCATCCTCGCCGAGCACGCTGCCGAAGGCCACGTGGACTAGTTTGACATCATCGCTCCACTCGCCGGTCGCGCTACCCCAGCGACGGGCCGCGGCGAACAACTGCTCGAAGTGCAGGCTCTGTGGCGTACCCACAACATACAGAATCGCGTCGGGACTCCAGGTTTCCATGCGATATTGAATCGTCGCCAAGTCGCTCGTCGCATACAGAAACGCCCCGTCGCGCTTTTGCACGATCATCGGCGTCTCGCTCCCCTCGAAAAAGACGCACTTCGCGCCATCACTTTCCCGCGCGATGCTATGTTGCACGAGGCGCTCGACGACCGTGGCGAGTCGATCGTGGTAAAAGCTTTCGCCGAGCGTCACGTCGAATTCTACGCCCAGGCGGCGGTACATTTCGTCAATTTCATCGCGACACGGCGGGAGGATTTCTTCCCAGAGGCGGCGATTCTCTTGATCGCCGGCGTGCAGCTTGGCCGTCTCTTCGAGGACGGCGACGCCAATGCCCGCGTGTTTCGCGGCCAGCGCCGCGAATTGCGCGTCACTGTTCACCGTCTCGATCTTGGCCGAGTATCCGGTCAGCTTTTCCTTGGCGCCGGTGAGCGCTTCCTTCGCGCTCCGCAGTTCCTTGGCGGCTTCTTTCTTGGCCTTTGGATCATCCGGCTCGGTGCGCCGCGAGAGCTCATCCACGCGCCGCGCGGCCACGGCTATTTCTTGTTCCGCCGTCGGCAATGCGGCGACCGACTCCTGGTAGTCCACCAGTTGATTCACCAGCCGGTAGATCCGCGCCAATTCCGTTACCGGCTGCTTGGCATAAGCTTCCCGGTCGAGAAAGTTCCGGTAGCCGTAAATGATCATCCCGAACTGCGTGCCCCAGTCGCCGATGTGATTGTCGCCAATCACGCGGTGGCCCAGAAACTGCAACACGCGGTACAGGCAATCGCCGAGCACCGTTGAACGGATATGCCCGACATGCATCGGCTTGGCGACGTTCGGCGCCGAGAAGTCGACGACGAACGTCGCCGGACGAGCGGCAGGCGGTGCGCCGACGCGCGCATCGCCGATGGCGGAGTTCGCGCGTTCGGACAGCACATCATCGCGCAGGCGGAGATTGATAAAGCCGGGCCCGGCGATTTCAGGAGTGTCGCAAAGGTCGTCAAGTCGCGCGGCCATGAGCAACTCGCTCGCCACGTCACGCGGCGACTTGTTGAGCAGCTTGGCCAGCGACATCGCGCAGTTGGCCTGGTAGTCGCCGAACTTGGCGTCCTGGCTCCGCTGGATCATGGAGAGGTACTTCGCCAGATCGTCAATCTGACCCGGCGCGACGACGCGCAACGCCTCGGCGAACCGCCCGCGCAGGGTTTCCAGAATATTCATGCCAGGCCGATCCCGAGGGCAGTGCGATGCAAAAGTGCCGCAGTATAGCAAAGCCCTTGCTGCGGACTGTAGGAGGCGACGGCGGCGCAGAGCGTTCTATCCATCACCAACGCTGTCCAAGCCCAGGGAAGGCCACCGAAGGCTTCGCCGATAGCTCAGACTTCGAGGGCCTTCCCTGGGCTTATCGCCAACGGCGTCTATTCTGTGACCGCGCGCAAAACAAGCCGCGGAGCCATGGCTTCGCGGCTTGCTGGAAATCTCGCTAAGGCGACGAACCTTATGCCTGGAACGAGCTGCCGCAGCCGCAGCTTTTCACGGCGTTCGGGTTGTCGAAGGTGAACCCGCGCTTTTCGAGGCCGTCGTAAAAGTCGACGGTCGTCCCGTCCAGGTACAGGGCGCTCTTCTTGTCGACGACCACGGAGATGCCGTGGCAATCGAACTTGCTGTCCTGCTGGGCGTCGTATGTTTTGTCGAAGCCGAGGTTGTAGCTGAACCCGCTGCAGCCGCCGCCGACGACGGCCACCCGCAGGAGGGTTTCCGGTTCGAGCTTCTGCTCGGTGATGATCTTCTTGACCTCGATGGCCGCCTTTTCGCTCAACAGAACTGCCATAGCAACCGCTCCTCCCAAGGGGGGAATGAATTTTCGCAGGGATCGTTGCCTAAATTATACCACCGTGCCCGGAAAGAAAAGAGAGCTTCCGGAAACGCCGGCGGCCCGGGCCATTGCTGACCCGGGCCGCTTGAGCCGTTTTCGTCAGTCGGTCGAAACCGCCGACTACGCCTTTTTCCGCCGCAACCAGCCCGCCAACCCCAGGCCGAGGCCCAACGCCAAGACGGCGGTGGAGGGCTCGGGGACCGGGCTGCCAACCGGCTGACCAGCGCCGAAGTTGTTACGAACGTTGTTGAGGTCGGTGATATCGACATCGTTGTCGTTGTCCGTATCGCCCAACCCCGCG
>JAWXBP010000177.1 GCA_034440135.1 Planctomycetia bacterium | reverse complement strand
CCGCTCTCGGTCATCTTCTTTCCGCTTCTGGCTGCGGCAGGGTTTGCAGATCCAGCGGAAGCCGCCCGGGTAGTTGCAATGGCGGTGGAAGTGCGCGGCGTCGAGCGGCAACTGTTGGTGGCAGTTGCGGCACTGGCGGATGGCAAGTTCAGTTTCAGTCGCGGTCGACATATGAGCCTCCTTTATGTCGTGATGAGTAACTATATGCGCCGCTCCAATTCGAGGGGCTCGGAATACTGGCACGTTTATCAAGGGAATGCGACGTCTGTTGAGTCGCAATCACAGGTTTTACAACGAGCGTGCGCCGTTCTGTAATACTCACCGCCGGTGTATGCCTAATCCCTGACGGCCGAATAACCCGAGGGCTCCGGTCAGGTGTTACCTTCCCTGAGGCACTCATGCGGCCACGGAGCCTGGCTGTGAGTTATCCTGAATCGCCAACGTCGCGGCCGAGGCGCTACTCTGTCGGACGTCTGGCATGCGCGATTTCGATCACCGCGATCGTGCCGGACTTTGGACTATCGCTCTTGAGCGTCGAACGACGGGCAACATGTCAGACTTTCTTTCACCGGTGGACGCCATCGGCCGCGCTCGTAGGAATGGTGCGGGCTTCGTGGTCCGGACTCGTTCACAGGACCGCCGATAGGTTCCGGCCCGGAATCACATACACCGCTGATTAAAGTAGTCCTCAGTGATACTGATCCCAATAAAATGCATCGCGCCCATGCAAAAATCTGACGTAAACTTGGAAGGCAGGTATTCGTGTTCTCGTAGACGATGCTCGCCATGAGCCGCCAAATCGGGACCGCGACCAGCAACGTGATTGGACGCGCGGCGTTGATCGATCGGGCAGGGACGTATCGCCGTCCCCCCTCGCAACATGAAGAGAAACCAACTGCCCGAGCTGGGGAGGAGCGGCGAGGCAATCGGTTGAGGCAAAAGACACGACGCAGAGGAACGGTATGCGCTTACGAATCCGTTCCAGAATTGAATCCAGCAACGCCGACTTTTCTTAGGAGCAACTCATGGCGATTCCAACACGCAAAGAATGGCGGAAAATCCGCGACGACGCCGGCGGCAAGGAAGGGGAATCGAAAAAAGTGAGTGTCGGCAAGGCGCTTGATACGTATCACAAGGTCGCCGAGAAATCCGCAGGCGATGACGTGCTGAAAGCTCTGCAAGCGCTTGAGAAGAGCCTCAATACCTACTACTCCGAAATCAAGAGTTCCAACCCCAAGTTGGCCAAGGCTGTCACAGACAAGCTGATTACGGAAATCGGCAAGGAAAAAAAGAAATCGGGCAGTGTCGCCCAGTTTGTGGCTGGGATCGAAGATACCGTGGACAAGATCGGGAAGCACATGAAGAAGGATCCATGGGAAAAGGAGCGAGACAAAGTCCATGGCGGGTTTCGGCTGATCCGCGACGCTGCCAACAAGGTGTCCAGCCTAGATCCCGACAACTGTTGGGCGCAAATTCATCGGGTGTCGGTCCTAGCGCTCGGCGACCTCGACAAGCTTGACAGTGCGATTGGCAAGAACGACAAGGTCGATCAAGCCAATAAGCAGGCCAAAGGGACAGTTGAAGATGCGCTGACGGCGATCGAGAAACACCTTAAATAACGTCGTCAATGAATCGCGGTTGATCGCCGGCCCAAGTGCGCTCATTTTCAAGAGCGCTTCGGTGTTCCATTACGCGTCATCCACGGGCAGCGAGGGCAGTATTTCAGCAGCATGCGTAATTCTACTCACATGCCGTAACGTCGTCTCGTTTGTGCCTCGTCCCTGTCCGCTTTAGCCCCGCTGCCCCAGCGGCGAGCAGCTCTAGCGACGGCGGTGTGGCCCTTCGCGCACCTCTTGGGGGTCGGAGGCTTTCGGCGATTCCGCAGCCGCCCCCCAATTTGTCTGTTGGCGCGGACTCGTGAAACGCTTAGGTTGGCTTGATAGCTCTCACGTCTCATTTGGGCAGAGTGCGACTGAGCATCCAAGCATTGAAGCCGGGTGCCACATGGTAATCACACGTGAAGCCGCTTTGCGCCAGCTGAATGAACTTCAGGAACGTTTCCGAGAGGCGATGCAGATCGAAAGCCCGCAGCTCCGCTCCCGCGCCTGCGAGTCGATCATCAATGAGGCCGACGAAATCTGTGAAGTGTTCGCCGAACTGCGGAACACTCGGTCGAGTTGGTTTGGCTATTCAATACGACCGTCGTCTGGCTGAGTCTTCCAGCCAACGAAAACCGCCGAACATGCGCAGGCGAGTCTAACAGGCGGCAGAGCGGCGAGCGAACTTCGGGACCAGACTTGAGGTCCCGGCGGCAATGGCCATGGCGAGTAGCGCCATTGAGGACGGTTCTGGCACAATGGCGTGAAAACTGGCATCTTGTACCACAGCATCATCGAAAAGCAATCTGCCGGCATTTGTAGTCACAGCTTGATTGTTCCATTGAAGCAAGCTGCCGAAGCCTGACACGGGACCGATCGAACTGCGCATGTCCCAAGTGGCGAAGGCAGAGTCGGTCGGCCCATTGAACAAGTCTGAACCGCTAACTGGGCCGCGCGAGAATCCCGCCGTGAAGTTTAAATTGTTCACAAAAGTGCGCGTGCTCGAAAGCACGCCGAAGGTGCCGACGTTCTCAATGGAGATGCGGGAGATGACATGGTCAATGGAATACCCAGCTCCCTCAAAACTCTCGCGACTGTCGGTATCGCCCCGTGAAACGATCGTAAATGCGGATGTCGCGAATGGCACATCATCAATGGAGCCTGAGCCGGTGCCGCTGTGAATGAACTTGATTGGTGCCGCTTCTGCGGAACAGCAAAGCAAACAAGCAAGCGTCAGGATAGCAAATCGCATCTCGATCAATCCTTTGGACGTAAGTGCGGTTTTGGTCAATTGAAAACGACTCTAAACTCGCGACGTGCCGGCCGCAAGAAAAATCGACGGCCGTGTTTATTCCCGGCTGCGTTCAAACGCCCCGGACGTGGTTTGGTACGTCCGACGCTGGCAGCGATTGTGGGGCCAATGGGAGTTCCACTGGGCGCGCCCCAAATAAGGCGTTCAACCTCCTGAAAATGAGGTTGGGGCGGTCAGGTGCGGGAAAACGCACCTGGAGCGTTCAACTGGCGAAATACACCAGTTTGACGCGGCGAAATTCTCTAGCTCCACAAAACCGGTGGCATCGTATTACCGGTTTCAAAGTAGCGTCGTGCAACCGTCCGCGCGACAAAAAAACAAAGTACCAGGGTGATTATTTGATCGACACCTAAGTGCGCGCACCTAAGGCTGCGAGCTTGCCTAGCTTGCCATGTGTCACAGTTGCAGATTCTCGCGAAAAACTAACGACAAATTCCCGCTCGCTGGGCGGTGTGGAAATTCGCTCGCCTGCTGATCTACCGAGCGATGCACAACAAACGCACAGTGCAGCGGCTAATCGACCAAAGAAGCGGTTGGACGGTGACGCAAGAGATTGCGACGAGACTTCTCTAAGTTGCCACTTGGATGACGTGGGGGCGTCGAAAACGCGACAAAGCTGCCGATCAAGGCGATTCCAGTGATCCCGACCATCGATGCCAGAATGAACAGCATGTGTTTGCTCCAGAACAATTCTCCCCGGAGCAATGTAAGTGCAATCCCCATTCCGGCAGGCACCTATATCCCCGACTATTCAAGACATGCGAGGTGAGTCGATCGACCTGCGACGACTTTCGACGTCGCGGGCGTGTTCGACCTGTACCGACCATTGCGTTCACGGTTTTCACCATTACTCGCGGCGAGTCCCATCGGAAGGCTGGCTGATCGCTAAGCGAAACGGCGACCTCGCAATGGCGCTGTGTAGTCGACCTGTTTTGCGCCGCTCGTTGCGGATTTACGATACCCGAGTCGCGTCGTCTAACCGCGGCCCTCGCGGGATTTTTATGCGCGGCACAAGCGACGATACCGAGTAGAAGCAAGAGCGACTGAGATGGTGAGTAGCTCGATCGAGGATGGTTCGGGGACGGGAAGCCGCGGACCACTGAACTCGCGGTGCTACCGGCTCCGGCGCAAGCTGGGCTTCCACATCTGCCCGTATACCATCCGGCACGCGTTCGCGACGGAAGCGATCATGCGGGGCCTGGACCTGATCTCCATCGCCAAGTTGATGGGGCAATGCTGGAGAAGGCGTAATCGAAGGTCCATAAGAGGGGGGACCAGCTTCGCGAGGCGCTGCGGAAGGCGACGGACGACGTCGCCGCCTAGTCTTACCCCGCGTGGTAACGGCCGATCCGCTCTGAGTTAATTAAATCCGATGTTTACGCCTTCTCTGGTCCGGGCCTAGGGCCGACAAGCAGACGGTGAGGGCTTCTCTGGCGGTGTCGGAGCCGATCGGGCCGGGTCGAACCTGGCAAGCCCGGACGGCATCTTGGTGACCGAGTTCGGCGGCTTGGCGAGCGGCCTCTTGCAACACATGTCGGAACACGTCGAAGTCGCCCAAGTCCGGTTCCGGACAGTCAATGAGGTCGAGTTGAGCACGGAGCCAGTTGGAGTATGACGTGTTCATGGTGCAAGGATAGGTTACACCCGCACGGTTGGCTAATCTGGTCGTTTGACGCACCTTTCGGAGGCCGTGTGTAACGATGCCGATCGAAATCGCCTGTTTTTCAATCCATGCGCAGTTCAAGGTCGATGATCGCCATGCTGGTCGCAAAGCGAAATGCGGAAGGTGTAGCGCGGCTTCCCGGCCCAGGCGGTGTAACAGGCGTCCGTGCTTATGCCGAGGCCCAACCTAGACAGCGCCGCGCGCACGGAAGTGGTGAACGATTCCAGCAAGAGCGCGCAAAAAAAGGGCCGCCGGACCTCTCCCCAGTTGTCCGACGGCCCCCTAAAGGAAGCAGTCAATTATAGGTCGGAAAACGACAGCGGGCCGACCGCCCGCAAGTGCGATCAGCCCGAATTTCGATGGAAATTCGCCGCCTTACAAAGGGAAGACCAGTCCCCCGCACCAGGAGACTGGTCCCCTTTGGGAAGGCTGTGGGCAGTGACGTCCACGTCGTAAGCATCGACACGAACGGCTACACGGTTTGAAGCGAACTGCGGCCAAAACTTTTCTGCCGTGCTTAACGATGGCCGCTTCGCTCGCCCCTCCCGTCGCCAGCTAGAATTGGGTCATGGATGCACCAGTCCGCATCGTCTTCGTCAGTGTCGAGAATTCCAACCGCAGCCAAATGGCGGAAGCATTCGCGCGGATGTACGGCGCGGACAATGTCGAGGCGTACAGCGCCGGCTCACGTCCGTCGGGTAGGGTCAATCCCCAAGCCGTGGCAGCGATGGTGGAGCTGGGCTACGACCTCACGAAGCATGTGTCAAAGACATTCGACCAGTTGCCGCCCGGACCCTTTGACGTGGTGGTCATGATGGGCTGCGGCGACAGGTGCCCAAATCTCAATGCCGTCTGGCGTGAGGATTGGGAGATTCCAGACCCGCGCGACCTGCCACCGGCCGAATTCCGCCAAGTGCGCGACTTAATCGGCGAGAAGGTGAAGATGCTCTTGGACGCCATGCCTGATTCTTAGACCGTATCGCAACGCAGTTGAAGCTGCGAGTCTTGGCGAGCCCGTTCTCTCGCCGGTTGACGACAGTTATTCAATAAGGCACTCCTGGTAGACTAACGTCCCCCAAACGCAGCCGGGGAACATTCTCCCGACCATCCGCACAATCGAGGAAGCAAAAGCAAGACGAGCGATAGAACGGAAACTTGGAGTCAAGAACGCCACTTCCAAAAGCATCTGAACGAAACGTTCGCCGAGGTTGAGGCATTTATCAGACTCCTGAGTGTGTACAAAGCCGAATGGCTGGAATTCGTGAGTAGAACGGACCAATCCGTAGAATTCCTGAGGCATTCACGGATTTTGAAGAACAGTTTTGGAGCCCGTACAGAAGCAGAGCTGTCGGCTATTTTAGGAGAAACTCCCTCCAGGTCCCTTCGCAACGGTCGAACTGCTTCCGTGCCTCCCAGCTCCCGCCTGACTGGACCAAGCGACGTTGAACGCCGCAACTAGCGCCGGTCACTATCGCCCTGCAGTCAGCAGTTGCCAGCCTCGCGGACGATCGTCACGATCCGCCCTCGAATGCCGTCGGGCAAGTTCGGCCAAGCCGCGATAACGGCTGCCAGTGCAAAGTCAATTGTACGTTCTCGTGCGCCAACTGCGCCGGTCTGCGCCTTCCCCGTCGCGATTGTCGATTTCCGGCTTGTTTTCTGCTATAGTTCGAGATACGGCTCCATGACTCCGGCCTTGTGGATCCGACAGCACTTCGAAGGATCAATTCGTAGCTCGGGATTGGCGCGGCGGTAGTTCGCACTCGACGTTTTCGCCATAAGTGGAGAAACTACAGTTTCAAAGAGGCCAAGTGTTCGCGCACGGTCTTCCTTGTTGCTTGAATCTGAGCGCTGTCATACTTCTCCGCGTCCACCTCGCGATTGAACGCATCCACGTCGATCACGCCCAGGACACTGTCGCGGACGATTTGTTGCAAGTGTTCAGGGCGCAGCGCCTCCAGTTCAAACGTCTCCTTGCCATACTTGGCAATGAATCGCTTGGCGTTACTGGACGACTCTTTGACCGGGTTGGCATTGGGCAACTTGTTGGCCTTCACCTGCTTATAGGTGAGCGCCACCTTGATCGCGTGAATTTCATCAATGTCGAAGTCATCTCGCATGGATCGCGCAAAACTCTCGGCGATTTCTTCGCCCTCGGGGTCAAAGTCCGTGACCAACAGCACGATCAGTTTGCGTTTGCCGCTCTTTGCAAAACGATCGGCCATGCGCTTCCGCCTATCGAGCGAACAAAACCCCCGGCCGCTGACAACCGAAATACAGAACTCGGCGGCGACCGGTCGGACGATGTTGTAGACCGTGTTTTTCTCCACGACGATCTCCACGTGATGCGGCTGCGATTGCATCAAGTCGCGACAGTAGCCTCCGAAGATCTCTTTGAGTTCGTCTCTGATGAATGAGCCGCCGTCCTGATGCACTTGCCATTCGGTCTCTGGTCTCGTTTCATCGGCGATGGCTTCCCAGGGAATCCGGCCAACCACTCGCGCCCGGCCGGCCAGTTCCACCAGCGCCTGATAGGACGAATCATCGTTGACGTACACGCTATCGGGTTTGGAGGCGTGCTTGAGGGGCGGATCGTTTAGCAGTGCGTAGTGGATGGCCCGAACCGTCAGTGGCCAGAATTCGCGGCGCTCGTCAAGCACGCGATCAATCGCTCGGAGGAAGGGCCACTTGGCGTCGCTGATTACGGAGCGCCTTTTTCGTCCTGTGATTTCCAAGGCGGCGACCTTGATCCGAGTCTTTTCCCTCCGTTCCGACACCAGCGCCTCATAGGTGTCGTCCGGATTCAGGCCGACCAGTTCTTCCCGCAATTGCTCGTCCAGAGTTTTCCGCCGTTGCAGGTTGTGGTCGCGGAGCAGGCGGACATACTCGTCCCGGTCATCGTCACGACGGATCGGCACCACCTGACATGGCACCTCCTCCAGGCCGGCGAGACCAGCCGCGTAATAGCGCCGGTGGCCAGACACGATATAGTTGTCGAGTGCGATGATGAGTGGCTGGAGAATCCCGCGCTCGCAAATGCTCGACACCAGTTCCACGATGTCGCGCCGGTCCGGCGTCAGCTTGCGGTACAGTTCGTCATTCTCTGGCGATGGCGAGATTTCCCAAAGCCCCCGCATTGCCGAGTCGCCGGGTAATTGAGGCATACCGGAATTCTGTTTTGCATCCGTGCTAGACATTCTGTCCTCCTTGAACGAGTTGATAGGTCTTGGCTTCGCGCCGGGGAAAGCTGTGCGGTTCCAGAATTTGGAGACGGCCGGCGCGTTCAAACTTTTTGAGACAGCGGCTGGCGTAGGTCTGGTTGCAATCAGCGATCAACGCGGCCGTAGAGCCGGCGAGGTAGAACACGCCGCGATCGTCCCACTTGGCCATTGAGAGACAGACTTGCCAAACCCGCTCTTCGGCCGATGCGTCTGGCGTCAGGGAATAGTCGGCGACCAACACCGCCAGCGCTTGACGGTTATCGTGGCGAATGTGGTCCCACGCGTAACAGAATTGGCCCCAGTTCGATCGGTAGTCTTTATCTTGGACGTAGCTCTTGGACTGAATCCGCAGATGCCAAGCCGCGAACACATTGGCCAGTTCGTCGGCTGTCACAGCGCCGCCGAATTGGCCGCGTAGACATCGCGCCATCGCAAACAGCGCTCCGCTCCTGGTGCCAGGCCCGACCGGTTGATAGCGCACCGCAGCCGCGTGGGCCGCCATCCACGTCGCTGTAGTCACCCCCCCAGAAGTGTCGTGCTGATAGGATGCAATCCCTTGTTTAGTCGGGAGTGTGGGATTGGGGAGTAGCTCGGTAGGGTGGATGACAGGAAGGTTGGACAGATTGTCAGGGAGTGGCCGCACCCATTGATAGTGAATCCATTGATCCGGCTTTTCAGGATGCCGACGGTAGCTCGGTGCCACGGTCACCACGGACTTGTCGCCCTTGATATGGACAGGGCGTGGCCACTTGGACCCACGGACGGTGTAGCGCCGCGTCTGACGCTCGCCTTCGCATGCGTAGAACGCGAAGTGCATCCCCTCGTGCGAATACTCAAACGGGAGTGAGAACGCGAGTCGACGGTGGCGATCCTCAAAGTCGAGATAGGACCGCGTATCGTCGATGTCCAGCATCATCAGGCCGCGCGAGGCGCTGCCGCAAATGATGCCGACGTTGTGTTGATCGTCGACGAAGTGTCTGCGCAACTCAGCGGCACTTAGACCGCCGTCACGTTCGACTTGACCCCATCGGATCGCTGGCTTGTTGTTGTCGCGCCGAACCGGGATTACAGCGCAACCGATTTCCTGATAGCGGCAAGCCGCGTCATACATTTCGTTGGACACTTGAGGGAATCCATTCCGCTCAGCGACCGGTCAAGCCTATAATGGCGTTGGACTGACTGGAAGCTGGGCTTTTGGAACTGGCCCGCACATGCCCGGGTTAAGGAGTGATGACCTTTACCCGGGTTTTTTCTTGCGCCAGCCGCCGGGCCATATCGCGGTCTGGTTTTCTTTGGCTTTCAGTAGCGTTATCTCATTTGGTCGCCATTTGCTGTCGCATCAAAAGCTCGTACCTCGGTGACCTGACCTTGTGGTAACAGCAGCGTCTTGGCGCGGCGCACTTCTGCAACGTCGATCAGGGCTTCGGATCTGCCAGCTTTCTCTTGTGGTGACGCCCCGATGGTATTGCGTCTATCATTTGAGATGAACATCGGCCTTTCCTTCTGCAGCGGCTGTTGTGGTTTCGCGAGCCTCTCGTTCATGCTGATAATCTTCTCGACAGCTCGCCGGACAAGTCTCCCGCGTTGAAGCGACTACCGGCCTCCCTATCGAATGCCGCGCCCGCCGCGGACACGCGCTGTAGAACCGAGAATGAGGGCGTCCAACTGCTGACGATCAATCAGTAGCCGCCCTCGAACAGGGCGATAAGCAACGAGTTCTCCGCGCGAGATGAGGCGGCGAATCGACTTACTGGAAAGTCCGCTGTAGGCAGCCGCCCTGTCAACCGTCAGGAACCGAGCGGAACCAGCGGCACTACGCTGCAACAAATCGTTGAGCTTGGCGTCAATGGATTGCAAAACGGAGTTGTCAGTCACTTGTTGCGGCCCCCGGTGGCGGAAGGGGCAACCAGCGGCGCGCGCGAAGTGCGTCGACGATCTGCGGAACCAGTGTGGAAGGAATGGCGCGTTTGCCGGCGAAACGCTGCGGCTCCGTGAGTTCGCCGCTTTCAAACAAACGCCGCACGCGCCATTCGTCCGTGCCGACAAGGTCGGCAACTTCGCGTGTGGAATAAAT
>JAWXBP010000176.1 GCA_034440135.1 Planctomycetia bacterium | reverse complement strand
GCGACGCCAGGAAAAACATCTGCGCTTCCCAAGCGTCGGCCGTCAGCGGCCAACCATGGCTGAACGTGATCGGCCGGCCCGATCCCCAATCCTTGTAATACAGCTCCGTGCCGTCCTTCGTCGTGAATCGGGCCATGCGATGTTCTCCTTGATGCCTCAGATAGCTGACGATCGAAATTCTACAGCGAGTCCCACCACGAAGTCAGTCGACAGCACATCGCGCGCCAAGCCCAGGGAAGGCCCCCAACAATCTCGCCACACATATCAACCCAGCCGGCCTTCCCTGGGGGAGCGCGGCGATTTCCACCCCCCTCAGCCATCGCGCCCGCAGTCCGGTTCGCTACAATCACGCCATGCGGCCACTCTTCATCTCCCTCGACGGCGCCGACGGCGTTGGTAAATCCACGCAAATCGAACTACTGCGCGCCTGGCTCGCAGCGCGCGGTCAGAACGTCGTCACTTGTCGCGACCCGGGTGCCACGCCGCTCGGCGAAAAAATCCGCCACCTGCTCCTTCATACCGAAGGCCTGGCCATTTCGCGCAAGAGCGAATTGTTGCTCTATATGGCGTCGCGCGCGCAGTTGGTCGAAGAAATCATCGCCCCCGCGCTGGCGGCCGGCAAGACAGTACTGAGCGATCGCTACTTACTCGCCAGCGTCGTCTATCAAGGACACGCCGGCGGACTGCCCACCGGCGATATCTGGAAAGTCGGCAAGGTCGCCACCGGCGGCCTATTGCCCGACCTCACGATCGTCCTCGACGCGCCGCCGGAAACCACCGATGCCCGCATGCAGCGCGAGCGTGATCGCATGGAACGCCAGGGAGACGCCTTCCGCGATCATTTGCGCCAAGGCTATCTCACCGAAGCGGCCACGCAACCGCAGAACATTATTGTCATCGATGCCGCGCGCGAGATCGCCGCGGTACAATCCGATATCCAAGCGGCGGTCGAGCGCGTGCTCACCTTGCCGTCGCGCACTATCGAGGGATAAAGCACTCTCCCATGGCCAACGCCGCCCCGCAGTACGGCTTCTTCACGGAACTCGCGCGGATCATCAACGCCGGCCAGTCGCGCAGCCTGCTGGTTACCGGCAACATCCACGATCTGTATTTTCTCTCCGGCGAGAACGGCGGCGAGTATCAGCCGCTCGTCGAATTCCTCTGCAGCAAGTGCGCAGTGCCCGGACTGATTCGCGTCGTCTACGAATTGAATGGCCCGATTCGCATACTCGATGAACAGCATCGGCTGTCGATTCGCAACAGTTGGGTCTCCTGGCGCGCCGCGCGCGAAGTGGACGACCTGGCCCTCGCCGCGCTCTCCAGCAAACGCGATCAGGCCCAGCGCGAGATGCTCGAAAACGAGTTTGACGCCCTCGTCCGCGACGCCATCGGCAAACCCACTGTGGCCCTCGAGCTGCTTCGTCAGATCAGCCTTTGCTCGCGCACGCTCACGCCGCAAGGCCGGCCCTATCTGGCCGAGAACTTGTTCATCGTCATCGAAGGCGCCGACATTCTGTTGCCCGCCGGCGACGGCGATCTCTCCCGCCTTTCCGCCAGTGATCGGCATCGCGTCACCGTAGTGCAGGATTGGTTCTCCGATCCTGGCTTCATGAACGCCGACGACTCAGTGATTCTGCTGGCCGAATCGCGCAGCGAAGTCCATCCCCGCGTGGCCCGCTTGCCAGCGGTGCTCTCGGTCGAAGTCCCCGCGCCCGATATGGCCGCGCGCCAGCATTACATTGAGTGGTTCGTCGATTCCGCGGCCAAGGTCACGGTCGGCCGCAAGATGCCGGTCCCGAAGCTTTGGGCCGGCCCGGCGGAACTCGCGCAATTCACCGCCGGTCTCTCAGTGCATGCGCTCCGGCAGTTGTTGATCGGCGCAGCGCATAGTGGCGAAACGCTCTCCGCCGCCGCGGTGATTGCCAAAGTCGAGGATTTCATCCGCGCGCAACTCGGCGACGACGTGATCGAATTCAAAAAGCCGAGCCATCGCCTTACCGACGTAGTCGGCTTCACCAAGCTCAAGGATTTCATCCAGTCCGAACTCCTCCCGCGCTTCCGCACCACCGGCGACGATGCTCTAAGTGGCGCGGCCGTCGCCGGACCTATCGGCGGCGGCAAGACGTTCATCTTCGAGGCCGCGGCCTCCGAATTGGATCTGCCGGTGCTGGTGCTGAAGAACATCCGCAGTCAATGGTTCGGCCAGACCGACGTCATCTTCGAACGCCTGCGCCGCGTGCTCGAAGCGCTCGTCAAAGCGGTGATTTTTGTCGACGAGGCCGACACCCAATTCGGCGGCGTCGGCCAGGACGCCCATGAAACGGAACGCCGCCTGACCGGCAAGATTCAACAGATGATGTCCGACACCAAGCTCCGCGGCCGCATCATCTGGCTGCTGATGACCGCGCGGATTCATTTGCTCTCGCCCGATATCCGCCGCCCCGGCCGCGTCGGCGACTTGATCATCCCAGTTCTCGATCCCGAAGGCGAAGACCGGCAGGAATTCCTCCGCTGGGTGCTCAAAGCCGTCGGCCTCCAGGACGCCGCCAAATACTCGGACGTCGCTACGCCGCCGGCAACCGCGACGCAGGTCCAAGATCCCTTGCGCCGCCTCGATGAGCTCACCCGTGGCTATTCGGCGGCCTCGTTCGCGTCGCTGCGGTCCCATCTCAAGGCCAAGTCCGTCGCCAGCAAGCTCGAACTCGCCGACGTGGAAGCCATCGTCCGCGACCACATTCCGCCCGCCATCGAGGACACCCGCCGCTACCAAACCCTCCAGGCCCTGGTGAACTGTACCCGCCGCTCCCTGCTCCCCGACCCGCAGGTCAGCGACTCCACCCGGGCCGCCTGGTACGACGAACTGCGCGCTCTAGAGGCACGCGGCATCCGCTAGCCAACCACGCCTCGCCGCCACTCGATTTTGAAAAACGCATCGAGCCAACTTGGGAATTCCCAACGATTTAGGTAGACGACTGCCTTTTAGCTGAAAACGCCAATTCGATTTCGAAAAAACGCCAGCGACCATCCCGAAATTGCACCAAATCCACCCCTTCCAGCCCCCTTTCATCCCCCAAAAAACGCCGCTTCCTCCCCTACCAACCTCGTTGACAGTTCGTCCTAAGCCGTTTACAGTAAATAAGTTGTTGCAATAAAGTTCTGCGAGGCTCGACCATCCTGTCGAGACCCACCGGTGGCCCAAAAGGCTTGGGGCGGAGTTTTTCAAGAGGCGACGGATCGCCGTGTCGAGAAGTTCACCGAAAGCGTGACCTTCGATCACCGCCTCTACGCGCAGGATATCGCCGGCTCCACCGCCCACGCCAAAATGCTTGCCCACGTCGGGCTCATCACCGACGACGAGTGCGAACAAATTGTGCAGGCCTTGGCGGAAATCCGCCGCCAGTTTGAGCAGGGCGAGTTTCCGCTCCGCATCGAGTTGGAAGATGTGCACATGCACATCGAGCAGGCATTAGTCGAACGACTCGGCGACATCGGACGCAAACTCCATACCGCGCGCAGCCGCAACGACCAGGTTTCCACCGACCTCCGTCTTTGGGTCCGCGAAGCCATTGATCGTATCGATCAACTGTTGGCCAATGTGCAAGCAGCCTTCGTAAGCCGTTGCCGGCGCGATCAAGACATGATCCTGCCCGGCTACACGCACCTCCAGCGCGCGCAGCCGGTGCTGGCGCCGCACTACTGGCTCGCCTATTGCGAAAAGCTCCAACGTGACCGCGGCCGCCTGGTGGATTGCCGCCATCGCGCCAATCAACTCAGCCTCGGCGCCGGCGCGCTCGCAGGCTCCACATTGCCGATCGATCGCGAGTTCGTCGCGCGCGAACTGAACTTCGCCGGCGTGGCCGCCAACAGCCTGGACATTTCCAGCGACCGCGATTTCGTGATCGAATTCGCCAGTGCTCTAGCGCTCATCGCCGTCCATCTCAGCACCTGGGCCGAGGAATGGATTCTCTGGTCGACGACCGAATTCAACTTCCTGAAACTCCCACAGGCCTTCTGCACCGGCTCGTCGATGATGCCGCAAAAGGTCAATCCGGACGTCCTCGAACTCACTCGCGGCAAGTCGGCCCGCGTGTTGGCGACCGTCACGCGACTACTGACGCTGGTGAAGGGGCTGCCGCTCGCCTACAACCGCGACCTGCAAGAAGACAAAGAAGCCATCTTCGACGCCTACGACACCGTGGCCGCGTGCCTGGAATTGGCGGCCCCGTTGGTGGCCGGCGCGGAACTGAACCGCGAAGCCATCCACGAACGCCTCGACCGCGGCCACCTCGACGCCACGACGTTGATGGAATACCTCGTGCGTCAAAACGTGCCCCTGCGCACGGCGCATGAGCTCACCGGGCAACTCGTCCGCACGGCGATCGAGCGCAAGTTACGGCTATCGGACTTGAGCCTCGACGATTTCCGCGCGGTCTATCCGGCGATGGACGACGGCGTGTACGGCGTATTGGGCGTCGACAATGCCGTCAACGCATTCGTCAGCTACGGTTCGACCGCCCCGGCGGAAGTGGATCGGCAAATTGGCATTTGGGAGGAGCGAGTTCACCACGGAGGGCACGGCGAGCACGGAGGACGCACTGAGTTGGCAACCTTGGCGCGCACCCCTAGTTGAGTTGGATGATGAAAACGCATTGGCAAATCGGGTTGGGAATCGCCTTGCTGCTGTCCTGCAGTCAGGCGACGCATGCGCAGGACGAAGTGGCCGCCGACGAGGCCGCCGTAGCAACGCCCGCTGCCGCAACGCCGGCGCAACCCCCGGCGCCGAAATCGACCATTCCCGCCGTGCTAGCCGTGCTGGAAACCAATCCCACGACGCCGCTGGAACTGTTCCGCGCCGCCGAGATCGTCACCGATTTAGGCGACCTGCCTGTCGCCAAGGAACTGCTCGAAAAACTGTTGGCCGCGTCGCCCACGGAAGACCAACTGGCCGATCTTTGGGAACGCCATGGCAGCGCCCGCTTTATTCGCTTCAAGACAATCGCCGAACTGAATCCCGCAGCGACCAATCTGGCCGCGAAGATTCAGGCCGCGGCGGAAAAACGCACCAGCGACCCAGCGCGACTCGCGGCGTTACTGACGCGCCTGCAATCACCCGAACCGGACGAGCAGCGCGCCGCGATTGAGTTGCTGCGCACCGGACGTGGCGCGGCGGTCAATGCGCTGTTGCAAGTCCTCGCCGATCCCGCCCAACAAACCGAACATCCCTCCGCCCGTCGCGCAATCAAAGCGCTCGGCAACGATGCCTTCGGGCCATTGGTCGCGGCGCTCGACGCCGAGAACCTCGCGCTCCAGCAACAAGTCGTCGCCTGTCTCGCGGAATCGCCGCGCGAGGAAGCCCGTTGGTACTTGATCGCTCCGGCTCTGGCCGCCGACAGTCCGGCCGCGGTCAGTGCGGCGGCGTCGGAAGCCGTGACCAATTGGCTGGGTCACGCCCCGAGCGTCACAGAAGGGGCGGCGATTCTGTTTAATCGCGCACAAGCCTATTACGATCGCCGCGTGCTGCTCGGCGAGAGCGAATTGGCGCCGATCGAAATCTGGATCTGGGACGCCGCGGCCGGCCAGGCCACGAAGCTGGAGTTGCCGCCGCACGACGCCGGCTTGCACTATGCCGAGCGTTTGGCCCGCGACGCCCGCCGCCTCGCGCCCGCGGAACGCTCCGTGCAAACACTTTACTTCGGCGCCTTGCTCGAATCCGCCCAAGCCAAGGCGGGTTGGAATCAGCCGTTGCCGGACGGCGCTGGCACGGCGATTGACGAATTGAAGCTGGCCGGCGCAGACGTCGCCAGTTCGCTGTTGAGCGAATCGCTCAAGAACGGGCATCCCGCCGCTGCACTCAATGCCGTTCGCGTCCTCGGTGACTTGGGCGATGCGTCCGCGTTGCAGCAAGGCAGCGCGCCGAGTCCCTTGGTCGAAGCGGTCCGCAGCGACGACCGGCGCGTGCGCTTTATGGCGGTCCGTTCGATTCTCAAACTGCAGCCCCGCGAAGCCTTTCCCGGCAGCAGCTATGTAACCCAGGCCTTGGAATCATTCCTGCGCACCGCCGGCGAGCCCCGCGCCGTGGTCGCCTGTCCGAAGTTAGCCGAAGCCCAACGTCTCGCCGGTTTGTTGATGGAAGCCGGGTACGATGCCGAGAGCGTCGACATCCTCGGCGAAATTCAGCGCGTGGTGAATGCCTCGTCCGATTGCGAGTTGCTGCTGATCGACGTCCGCTACGCGGCGCTGACGTCGGGCGAACTGCTGGCGAGACTGCGGCGCGATCCGCGGACTGCCAAATTGCCGATCGGCGTGATCTATTCGCCGTACGATCGCGCAAATCCCACGCCGCTCGATTCCGCCGGCGGCATCGTGGTCACGCCCGACGATCAACAGATCGTCGAAAAACTCGCCCGCCGCTTCACCGGCATCCAGCCGATCATGCGTCCGCAGGAAACCGCGAACCTGACCGCGCAATTGGAATGGTTGCTCGCGCCGCGGGCCGCGAATGCAGTATCGAAAGATGAACGCTTGAATCAAGCGAAGTACGCATTAGCCTGGACGCGGCAATTGGCGGAGCAACCCGGCTCGCCCTTTACCGTCGCTCTGTTGGAGCCGGTCGTCCGCCCGTTGCTGGGGAACGAAGCCTTCACCGCGGACGCCGCCGCGACGCTCGCCCAATTGGGGACCGCCACCGGGCAATCAGACCTGGTGGCGTTGGCGAGCAACGCCTCGGCGCCAATGCCGCAGCGCGAAATCGCCGCGCAAGCGTTCGCGGAAAGCGTCAAGCGACACGGCATCCTGCTCACCACGGTGCAGATCGGACTGCAATACGACCGCTACAACGCCAGCGCCACCGCGGAAGAGGCGACGCAAAAGCTGTTGGGAAGTGTTCTCGATGTTCTTGAGAGCAAGCCCAAATGAGGCCAGCCATGTTACGCGAACCTGTCGTTCCCACCGCTCAAGACATCAATGTCTATGACTCGCTCGATGAGCGTTCCGCTATCAAACATTTTCTCGGCAAGAATCTGGATGAAGCAGAGACAATGTTTCGAGATAGTCCCTACGTGCTTGAAGACTTCATGCACATGGGCCCCAAGGCATTTTGCTACTACATTCAAGCATTTCTGTCATATCTGAAAAGCGATGCCTCGACGGAGGACTCTGAAGGCGCTTTCTCATTCTGCAGCATGCTGGAATTCTGGTTGGAATTCGACGTTCGAGAGAGAGTGGCGGCCCTTCCCGCCTTGTTGGATGGTGTCCGATACATGATCAGTCATGCCGACAAGTTCAAAGATAGAGTCGAACTCGATCCTGCCTTGATCTTGGAGGCCATCCGTTCACACCAAATCGACACACGGCCTGACGATGAAATTCTAGCGGACCTCGATCTACCAGCCCGCCTCGCCAAATTGAAGTCCCGCCTTGAGTCGCTGTTGCACGCGGGACAATCGAACGGAATCCCTAGCCAACGCTCCTGATGAAACCCCTGTTTTCCCAAGGCAACACGAATCAGACCGGTCCCCCGATTCCGGGCTTGATCGGGTCGAGTCCCGCAATGGAGCGGGTCTACAAGCTCACGCGCCAGGTGGCGAAAACCAACGCGTCCGTGTTGCTCTTGGGCGAAACCGGCACCGGCAAGGAATTGATCGCCCGGGCGATCCATCAACTCAGCCCGCGCGGCAGCGGACCGTTCGTAAAGGTGAATTGCGGCGCGTTGCCGGAAAGCCTGCTGGAAAGCGAACTGTTTGGTCACGTGCGCGGTTCGTTCACGGGCGCGGTGGCCAATCGCACCGGACGCTTCGAAGCCGCGCACACGGGCACAGTGTTTCTGGACGAGATCAATTCCACCACGCCGATGTTGCAGGTGAAGTTGCTCCGCGTGTTGCAGGAGCGTGAGTTTGAGCGCGTCGGTGATACGCAAACCATCCGCGTCGATACCCGCGTCGTGGCGGCGAGCAATCGCGATCTGATGGAAGAAGTCGGCGCCGGACGATTCCGCGACGACTTGTATTACCGGCTCAATGTGGTCCCGGTCGACCTGCCCCCCTTGCGGGAGCGACGTGAAGACATCCCCGAGTTGGTCGGGTTCTTCCTGGAAATGTACAATGAAGCCAACGACCGCTACGTCCTGCACGTCGAACGCCGGGCGATGGAGGCCCTGCAGGAATATCACTGGCCGGGCAACGTCCGTGAACTGCAGAACTACATCGAGCGTTCCGTGGTGCTCGCGCCGGGAGACGAATTGTCCGTCGACCTGCTACCGGACACGGTCCTCGGCCAACGCCGCCCGCGCAACCCGCGGCTGCGCGATGCCGACCTGGAAACCCTGGCCTACGAGCTGGTGCTGCAAGGCGTGTCGATCGCGGGCCCGCAGGAAGACAATCTGTTCAACAAGATCGTCAACCGCGTGGAGCGCGAGCTGATCGCCCAGGTGATGACCGCCTGCGACAACGTGCAAATCAAAGCGGCCGCCAAACTCGGCATCAACCGCAACACGCTGCATAAAAAACTCAAAGACTACGGACTGGAGAATGGGGAAGAGTAACGATTGAAATGTTTGAACCGCAGAGGCGCAGAGGGAAGAGGGTAACCGCGAAACACGCTAAAAGGCGCGAAAAACACTGATAGTCTTGCGAATTCAACCAGACAACCACTGATGAGTTACTCTTTCGCGTCATTTCGCGCGTTTCGCGGTTAAGCCTCCCCTCTCTGCGTCTCAGCGCCTCTGCGGTTCAAATGTATTAGCCCCCGGCAACTCTCATGGGCGGAATTCAAGTATTTTGTTTTGTCGCCAGCTACGCCGTGGCGTTGGGATTGGAGGCGACGCGGCTGTGGTTTCGGAGCGGGCTGCGCGGAGCGCTGATGGTCGGGTTCGGCGCGGCCGGATTGCTGGCGTACACGCTGTTTTTGCTAGGTGAGGCCGCGAGCCAATCGAGCGGGTCGGCGCCGCTTTCGAATTGGTTCGATTGGTATCTGGCCGCCGCCTGGACCTTGGCGGTCGCGTACTTGTATCTCACAATTGCGCATCCGCGCACGCCGAGCGGCTTGATCCTGCTGCCAGTCGTGTTGGCGTTGATCGGCGTGGCGTATCAGTTTCGTGATCAGCCGGATTTCTCGCGCGATCGCGCGCTCATGCTCTGGGGTTGGGCGCATGGATTGTCGCTGTTGGCGGGCAGCGTCGTCGTGATCGGCGGCTTCCTGAGCGGCATGGCATACCTTTGGCACGCGCAATTGCTCAAGCGTAAGGCCTCGCCGACAACTGGATTGCGGTTGCCGAGTTTGGAATGGTTGGAAACGGTTTGCTTTCGTTCGCTGCCGTTGTCGGCGGTGTTGTTCGGCATCGGCCTGTTGACCGGAGTGATCGTCAACCTGGTCAAGCATCAGCGACAGCTGGCGCAGATGTCGTGGCTCGACCCCGTGGTGTGGACTTCGGGCTTGATGCTCTTGTGGTTGGTCGCCGCCTGCGTGTTTACGCTCGTTTACCGTCCGGCGCGGCAAGGGCGCAAGGTGGCGTATCTGACCCTCGCGAGTTTCGCGTTTCTCGTCCTGACTTTGGCGATGACGCTCTATTACACCGATCACGGCAACGCCCGCGCGACGAGCATGCTTCCGCGATCTTCCGCTACGGATCAAATCTCTTCTGTAGCCGAGGTCTGTGACCTCGGCGGCGCCGTCCACAATGCCTGTCTCATCTCCATCTCGACTGGGAACGCCGATGTCCTCTCCGCCGGCCTCACAGAGGACGGCTACAGTAGGCTGGCGGGAGGCGGCGGATGAAAGTGCAAATGGTCGGGTGCAGCCATCACAACTCGCCGGTCAGCGTGCGCGAGCGCTTGGCGTTCAGTCCCGCACAGGCAGGCGTGGCATTGGCGCGGCTGCATGAGCGCTTTCCGAATACCGAGGCGGTGTTGCTTTCGACCTGCAATCGCATTGAAATCTACACAGCGGTCGACGCTCCGCACGGCGGGCCGAATCATCAGGAGATGGTCAATTTCCTGGCGGAATTCCACGGGCTTTCCGCAGATGATTTGTTTGACGACTTGTTCGAGCGAACCGGCGAAGACGCGGTGCGGCATTTGTTCGTCGTGGCCGCTAGTCTCGACAGCATGGTCGTCGGCGAGCCGCAGATTCTGGCTCAAGTCAAGCAGGCCTACGAACTGGCGCAACGCGAGCGCACCACGGGTCCGTTGACCAACGGGATCTTTCAGGCCGCGCTGCGTGTGGCGAAGCGAGTGGCGACGGAGACGTCGATCAACCAAAAGCGCGTCAGCATTCCGAGCGTCGCGGTTTGCGATTTCGGGCGGCAGATTTTCGAGCGCTTCGACGACAAACGCTGCTTGTTGATCGGCGCCGGCCAGATGGCCGAGGAGACGTTGCCGTATCTGCGTTCGGAAGGCGTGCGGGATGTGACCATCGTCAATCGCAATCTTGCCCGCGCCGAGGAATTCGCCAAGCGATTGGGCGTGAGCGTGTTGCCGTGGGAGCAGCTGTCGCGCGGCCTGACCGACGCCGATCTGGTCGTCAGCACCACGGGCGCCGAGCAGCCTGTAGTGACGCTCGAGATGTTTCAAAGGCTCGAGCCGCAGCGCTATCAGCGGCCGTTGTTTGTGCTTGATTTGGCGATCCCGCGCGATTTCGCGCCGGCGATTGGCGATCGCCTCGGGGTCTACCTCTACACGATCGACGACTTGGCCGCGGTTTGCGACCGTAACCGTGACGAACGCCACGAAGAGTTACCTATGGCTCAGCGCATTGTCGAGGAAGAAACCGAACGGTTTATGGCGGACCTCTATCATCGGGCCACGGGACCGACGATTCGCCGGCTGCGCGATTCGTGCGTCGAGTTGAAGGACGAAGAGCTGAGACGGCTGTTCAATCGCTTGCCGGCGCTGGATGTGGACGCCCGTCGGGAGATCTCGCAGTCGTTCGAGCGGCTGGTGAACAAAGTGCTCCACCCGCCGCTGGAGTCGCTCCGCGACGAAGCACAAAGCGGGACGCCGCATGCGCTGTTGGAAGCGCTGAAGCGGTTATTCCAGTTGAGGGACTAATACTACAACGCTAACGGATCTTGGAGATTTCGCTGAGTTGGGCAAAACCGAGAGATCATTTTCCCGGCGAGCCGGGCATGGATGCCGTACAGATTCGTTGGCTCAGGCCCACGACCAACCCTCAGACCGCCTGGCCGTGTTCCCGCAGCGCCGCATCAATGTCGTCCGCCGAACCAGCTCGGCAATGGCGACTCCTTGCTCTACCTATGAGTCGCCTGGGGGCGGGAAAGATTACAGAGGATTTCAACGGATCGCGTGACGTCGCCGCCGATCCATGCTAAGCTCAAAACCACGGGGCAGCGAGCAGGAACAACTTCCACCGATGTCGCACTCTCACGACACGCCCGGCGCCGAAGCGCCCTTGGGTTGCCCGCGCTTTCGACTCGTGCATCTTTTCGCCCTGATGTCCTGGTGCGGATTCGCCGCGGCGCTGTTCCGCTACTGGGATCCAACTCCAGCGGCCGGATTCACTATTTTGGGTACGCTGGCGCTTGCCGCATATGTATTGCGGTCTGGTAAGCTGTTCGCCGCTTCCATTGTGGTTGCGTTTCTATTGTTTCTGTTTTTGCCGACACTCAAGGTCAATCGCGAGCCCAGCCCTGCCACTCGATGCATCAACAATCTCAAGAATATCACGTTAGCATTGCAAAACTACGAATCCGTTCACGGTGCGTTCCCGCCGGCCATAACCTATGACGAGAACGGCAGGCCAATGCACAGTTGGCGCGTCCTCATTCTGCCGCAGTTGGATCGTAACGACCTTTATCGACAGTACCGTTTCGACGAACCTTGGAACGGTCCGAATAATAGCATGTTGCTGACGAAGCACATGGATATCTTCTATTGTCCGAGCGACGTGCGGGGAACGAATGACTTTCACACCAGCTACGTCGCGGTGATTGGAGATCACACCGTTTGGCCAATAGGGAAGTCGATCAGCACGCAGGCCGTCAGTGACCGTGACGGCACGGCGCGCACGCTCCTGCTTATCGAGACGCACAGCAGCGGCATCCATTGGCTGGAACCGCGCGACGTCACTCTTGACGATTGCATCAAAGGCACGCATGGCCCTCGCGCTGGCTCCATGCCCGGCGGTAAGTGCAATCATTCCGGTTTCAGCGTCGTCAGCTTTGTTTACGGCCGCGTGAACGTTCTGCCCGACACGATGAGTGCAACCGAACTCAAGGAGTTGCTGACGATCGACGACGACGCGCCCGTGGTTGTCGATGGTCAATATCCCTAACCCTCTCATTGCCCTTCTCTGCGCCTTCGCGTCTCCGCGGTGGAAAAAGAATCCCGCCCCGGCTTGCTAAATAAGTGCACGCCTGTACATTATCCTGCCGATCTCATTTCGGAGGAGCGGGCCTGTGCCGTACGCCGAGCTGCATTGCAAGACGAACTTCACCTTTCTCACCGGGGCGTCGCATCCGGATGAGCTGGCGGAGCGCGCCGCGGAGTTGGGCTACGCGGCGCTGGCCATTGCCGATCGCCATAGCCTGGCTGGCGTCGTGCGTGCGCATACGGCGGCGAAGGAGGCGGGCTTGAAGCTGTTGATCGGGGCCGAAATCGCTCCGGTCGATGCGCCGCCGGTCGTGTTGCTGGCGACCGATCGCGCGGCCTACGGGCGGCTCTGCCGGCTGCTGACGCTGGGCAAACGCCGTGCCGAGAAAGGGGAATGCCAACTGCTGTTCGCCGACATCGCGGCGCATCAGGAAGGATTGTTGGCCTGCGTTCCGCTGGTGGAGCGAACGAATCCGACGTCGCGCGTCCGGAGTACTGCGCTGCGATCGACTTGGGTGGCTGGGGTCGATGGTACTCCTTCGCCCCCAGCAAGCAAACCTCTGGGGGCGAGCGAGTACGCCCGACCCCAGCCACCCGGTGTTCAGCTCAAGCAGCTCACGAAGGCCAAGCTCAAGTCGCATGATCCCGAGGAGTCCGCGTGGCAGGGCGCCGAGTCCTTGATTCGGCCCGGGGCGCTCCAGAGTTATCGCGAACTGTTCGGCGATCGCGCGTATGCGCTCGCGGAGTTGCATCGCGGGCCGGATGATCGCGGGCGGTTGCGGGCCATGATGGAACTCGCCCGCGCGGCGCGGGTACCGGTGGCGGCGGCCGGCGACGTACACTATCACGTCCCGAGGCGGCAGGCACTGGGCGATATGCTGCACGCCGTCCGTTGGGGCTGCACCGTGGCCGAGGCCGGGCAGCGGCTGTTCGTCAACGCCGAGCGGCATTTGAAGCCGATCGACGAGTTGGCGCAAATGTTCGCGGCGTTTCCCGGCTGCCTGGAGCGGACCGTCGAAGCGGCCGATCGTTGCCACTTTTCGCTCGATGAACTGCGTTACGAATATCCCGAGGAGCTCGCGCCGCCGGGCGAGACGCCGATCACCTACTTGCGCCGGCTGACCGAAGCCGGCGCGCGGGAACGCTATCCCGGCGGTGCGTCGGAAAAGTTGCGGCAGTTGCTGGAGCATGAGCTGGCGCTGATCGAGGAGCTGCGCTACGAGGCGTATTTTCTCACCGTCTGGGATTTGGTCCGCTTCGCGCGCTCGCGCAATATCTTGTGCCAAGGGCGGGGGTCGGCGGCGAATTCCGCGGTCTGTTATTGCCTGGGCGTGACGTCGGTCGATCCCGGCCGATTGGACGTATTGTTCGAGCGGTTCATCAGCCGCGAGCGGAACGAAGCGCCCGACATCGACGTCGATTTCGAGCACGAGCGGCGCGAGGAGGTATTGCAATACATCTACGAGAAATACGGCCGCGACCGCGCCGGCATGACGGCCGAGGCGATCCGCTATTGCGCGCGCTCCGCCGTGCGCGACGTCGGCAAAGCCCTCGGGCTGTCGCTCGATCTGGTGGATCGGCTGGCCAAGCGTTTGGAAGGCTATCATCACGAACCGAATCTCGCCCTGCGTTGCGCGGACGTGGGAATTGACCCGGAATCCGTTGTCGGACGGCAACTCGTCGCGCTCGTACAAGATTTGATCACGTTCCCGCGGCATCTTTCGCAACACGTGGGCGGGATGGTGATCACGCATACGCCACTGTGCGAACTGGTGCCGATCGAGAACGCCGCCATGGCAGGGCGGACGGTGATCGAGTGGAACAAGGACGATCTCGACGAGTTGGGCATTCTCAAAGTCGATTGCCTGGCCCTCGGCATGTTGACGGCGATTCGCAAATGCTTCGAGCTGGTGGAACAGCATCACGGTCGCGCGCTGACCTTGGCCGACGTGCCGGAGGGAGATCAACGCGTCTACGACATGATCTGCCAGGCCGACACGATGGGCGTGTTCCAGATCGAAAGCCGTGCGCAGATGAGCATGTTGCCGCGGTTGCAGCCGCGTTGTTATTACGACCTGGTGATCGAGGTGGCCATCGTCCGCCCCGGGCCGATCCAGGGGAACATGGTCCACCCGTATCTGCGTCGCCGCGCGGGCGAGGAGAAGGTCAGCTATCCGAACGACGCTATCCGCGAAGTGCTGGAAAAAACGCTCGGCGTGCCTTTGTTTCAGGAACAGGCAATGCGGCTGGCGGTCGTCGCGGCCGGCTTCACGCCGGGCGAGGCCGATCAACTCCGTCGGGCGATGGCCGCCTGGCGCCGTCCCGGTCTGATCAGCGAGTTCCAGGAGAAGTTATTGAAAGGCATGACGGCCAACGGGCTGAGTCTGGAGTTCGCCGAGCGGGTGTTCCATCAGATTCGGGGCTTCGGTGAATATGGCTTTCCGGAATCGCACGCGGCGAGCTTCGCGCTGTTGGTCTATGTGTCGGCGTGGCTCAAATGCCATTACCCCGCGGCGTTCACGGCGGCGGTGATCAACAGCCAACCGATGGGGTTTTATGCGCCGGCGCAGTTGGTCCGCAACGCGAAAGAACATGGCGTGGAGGTCCGCCGCATTGACGTGAATGAAAGCGGCTGGGATTGCACGCTGGAGAACGACGATGTCAATTCGACTGTGGCAGCGCGCATATCTGTGGGAGGCGTCTCCGACGCCGATGCGTTGGACGATGACGACACAACGACCGATTTATCCCCCATGTCGTCTCCATCGGCGTCGGAGACGCCTCCCACAGTCGTCGACCGCTCGCTGACAATTCGCCTGGGCATGCGGTTAGTGCAGGGGCTTTCCGAATCCCACGCCGAGTCCATTCTGCGCGCGCGGAAGCGCGGACCGTTTCGTTCGACGGAAGATTTAGCGCGCCGCGCGCATCTGCCGCGCAAGGCGTTGACCGCGCTCTCCGAGGCCGACGCGCTCGGGTCGCTGGGGATCAATCGCCGGCAGGCGCTGTGGGAATCGCTCGGGCAGGATCCCAAGGCGCAGGAGTTGCCGCTCCTGGCGGGACTCGCGGCGGAAGACGATTGTCTCGTCGAGTTGCCGGAATTAAGCGCCGCCGCCGAGGTGGCTCAGGACTACGAGACGACCGGGCTGACATTGCGCGCGCATCCGATTTCGTTCGTGCGCGAGGAGCTCAACCGGCTCGGCATCGCGCCGGCGGAACAACTCGCCACGCTGCCGGCCGATGGCCCGGTGAAGGTGGCCGGCCTGGTCCTCTTGCGGCAACGGCCGAGCACGGCGAAAGGAATCACGTTCGTCACGCTGGAAGACGAGACCGGCGTAGCGAACCTGGTGGTGCATCAAAACACGTGGGAACGCCATTACCAGGCGGCCCGCACCGCGTCGGCGATGATCGCCCATGGCAAGCTACAACGCGAAGGAATCGTGATCCACGTGGTGGTGACACGGCTGGAGGATTTGTCGAAGCGATTGAAGATCAGTTCGCAATCGCGGGATTTTCGGTGAGCAGCCCTATGCGGATTTTCACCACGAGGCGACGGAATCCCGAACGACTTCCGGCCCCGGACGTTCCTCTCGGCCCCATGACATCCCCACGGCGATCTTTGCCGACTGCCAACTCGTCTTCTACGCCTTCAACATGGGCGCGTTCAAGAAGCGTCGCTCGATCAGCGCGTGAAAGACGTATCCAGCGGCCACCGAGGCGCCGACGCAGCACGGGAGGACGATGCAAGCCGCTCCCCAGGGGCCGCGCACGCCGGCGTCGTGAAGCAAATGTGACGTTGCTTTACAAATGGGCCAGTGGACCAGGTAAAGGCTGTAACAAATATCACCGCAAAAGCGGATCGGCGCGAGCCCACGCGCGGTCATAATCGCACTATCCCATCGCCGACAAGCAATTAACAGAACCGCAAAACAAAAAGCCGCGAGCGCATTGGACTGAAAATTGTTTGGCAAACCCCAGACGAGCGAGAGGTCGCTGCAGGCGTAGACAAGTCCCGCGAGGAGCAGCGCGATCGAAAGCCGCTTCTGTCGCAAGTTGGCGTGGTTAGCAAAGTGGTAGACGGCGATGCCGGCAGCGAACATGAGCCAATGGCCGTCCAGAAAGGTTCCATTGACCGACAGGCCGACGCGCTCGCCGAAGTGACGCGCCGCAAGCGTCAGCAACGTCACGCCGGCCGTAGCGGTGAAGAACCGACGCGGGACGAACACCAGCAAGAGCCCCGCCACGACATAGAACTGTTCTTCGTAGAACAGCGTCCAAGCGTGGCCGAGGAAGTAATTGGGATGGCCCGTTAACACGTGGTAACGCCAGGATTCGCTGAGCGTGATGTTGCCCAACCATTGCCGGGCGTTTAACGACGACGGGTCGGGAAAGCCCGAGACCAAATCGACGAAAAGGCCAGGCGAGAGCCAGCGTTCCACGAGCAGCACCGTCGCTGCCGTGATTCCCAGCGCACACCAGTAGGGCGGCACGATTCGCCGAAGCCGGCGTACGAAGAACTGAATGCCGCCGTCTCCGCGAAGGCGATGCGAATCGACCGCGGCCGCGATGCAATAGCCGCTGATCACAAAGAACAACGGTACGCCGATCCAGAAGCGCTCGGTCAGGCGCAGCAATTGCGATTGCGCGTGTGGCTCGAGCGCCGAGTTGACCGCATTGCAGTAAAACAACGAATGGAACACCACTACCAACAGGCAGGCCAGGCCGCGCCAGGCGGTGAGCGAGCGATAACGCGGCTGCCTGGGCGTGGGATAGAGACTCGCAGGGGCGAGTTCGCTCTCAGGAGTCGCAAGCTTACCTGCATCGAACTTAAAGTGCGGCCGGCCGAAAGCAGGACCGCTTGAAGTGGCAGTCTGGCGAAGGTGCGGCGTTTCGGCCGACTTGTTGTTGCTAAGGTGCGGCATGGGGCAGCATTCGCATGAACTGAATACACCTACGACCGCCGCTAGGTCGCTAAGTTGAAACTACCCAAACTGTTGTGGTAGCTGTCGTTTCTGACGCTGAGGCGACAGTTTTCGGAAAAGTAGGACACGGCCCATGTCAAGGCACGAGCATCTGGGGCATTTGTCAAAGGGAGCAGTTCCGATTGAGCGTCAGTTTTCAACCTCACTTGGCGTTAAAGCGCGAAAGTGTCCCTGCGGCACACGGGCTCGAATAGCTCCTGGCAAGGCAAAAAAAGCTCCGGCAACGAGTGCGTCCGTTGTCGATTCCCGCCCCGGTCGTTCGACGAATACGTGAAGGCCTAAAATCCTGCAATCAACCGACTTCTCACATCTCCGGAGCCCCCTCATGCCTGAATCCACCAACTCCGTCAATCTCCATCGCGTGCTCAAAGCCCCCGCCGAGCGGGTTTACAAGGCTTTTCTCGACCCGGATGCCATGGCCCGCTGGCTGCCGCCGTACGGTTTTCTGGGGAAGGTCCATCAGCATGACGCCCGGGTCGGCGGCAGTTATCGGATGTCGTTCACCAATTTCGGCACAGGCAAGAGCCACTCTTTCGGCGGCACGTACACCGAGCTCACGCCCCACGAACGGATCCGCTACACGGACAAGTTCGAAGACCCCAACATGCCGGGCGAAATGCAGGTGACGATTGCGCTGCGCAAAGTTCTCTGCGGCACGGAAGTTAACATCGTGCAGGCAGGGTTGCCGGCGGCGATCCCCGTCGAGTTCTGCTACCTCGGCTGGCAGGAATCGCTCGCGCAACTGGCGCATCTAGTTGAGCCGGAGATTCCGGATGGGGGCTAGGTCCGGCGTGTTGGATGAATACTGAGTCGTGGCAGGTGGTCTCCCGACCGTGCCACAATGCATAACGACGAACACGCCTCGAGTCAGTCTCGGGGCGTGTTCTTTCCACTAAAGACTCGCAGACGCCTTGGCCAGCGCCTTTTTGATTTGTTCATATTCGGCGACACTGCGCTGGGCGAGCCCTGAGTCATCTCGTTCTTTTCCGGTCAGTTTTCCCGTCAACTCTTTGATTTGCGATTGCACCTTTGCCAACGCCTCCGTGCATGCAGCGAGCGATTTCTTTGCCTCGGACAGCTTCTCAAGATCCTTCTTGTGGCGCGCCAAATTCTCCTTCGCGTTCGAATCCACGTCGTCGCCGTGAATGCCCATGGTGCCGTCTCCAGATGAAGAAAGTGTCAGATTGCACGACCTTACCACAACCAACAGCGCAGACAATGGCGCTCACGTTCCACACGACCGCATGAACTCCGGCCTCATCGTCAGCTCGTTAGGTCCGCTGCCAACGCGGGTACCGCGACGAGCTGGATAACGATCGAAGTGGGAGAACGCCGGCCGAGCTGGTGGCACAGTAAGGGGCCGTACCAGAACGCGAGTTCAGCCGCTCATCTGCCGATCCCCAGCAACAGCGAAAGCACCATCAGTCCGATAACGACCTGCCCGACGAATAGCGCTAACAAGATCATCCGCTGCCAGCGCATTTCGGCGGCGAGCGTTTCGATGCCTTGCGCGCGGCTCGTCCACCGCTGATCCCAGGCCTTGTAATCCGGAACGACGTTCGGCGGCGGAGGCGGTTCGTCCGCCAAACCTTCGCCCAGCGGCGGAACCGGAACGTAGAACCGATGCGGGCAGTTGCGGCATAGTACGTAGCAGCCGACCGCCGCGTCCTCCACGTCATTGACGGCCTGGCAAATCGGGCAAACCATTTGCTTCTTCATCGCGTGTTCCGTGGGTCAATTCTGTAGGTCAGGCACCGCAGTTAAAGGGAGTGACGACTTACGAAAGCTGATCGCATTCGCGTCCCAAATCTTCGCACGACTTGTGTGACAAACCGGCGTCGTTTTCTGTCAGGCACATTGTTGGCGCAATCTGTGAATGCGGCAGCGCGTCCCCGTCACACAACGTTTCTTCCTTCGGCGGCGGCGCCTGACCTACGAAATTCGGCCTACTCCGGCTTCGAGTCCGCACTCCAGTAAATCTGGTACGTAAGCGGCTCGCCGGTCGGGAGGACGAAGACGCCCCAGGTGGTGTTGGCGGTGATTTCTACCGATTCGTTTTTCGCGGGCTGGCCGGGGACTTTGATTGTGAGTTGATACTTGCCCGGGGCGACGGTGTAGTTGAGGGCTTTTTTCGGATCTTCCATGCCTTGGCCGGCTTTGAGCGGGTAGCTCTTTTTGCCGATCATGATCGTCACGGCCTTTTCGTGACCGTTGGCAAGGAGGATCCGGCCTTTGCCCGCCTCCGGGAGCATGCCGTCTTGCTTAGCCTTGGCTTCGAAATGCACCGCGGCATCAATGGATGTGCTTTCCCCTTCACCAGAGAGGCGCACTACCATGGAGCCGGTCGCACTCTTGAAGATCAACGTCGCGGGAGTGTCCGAGCTGACAGCTGGCTTCTGTTCTTTCCAACCTTTTGCGGTCAGTTCCTTGCGATAGAACTCCACGACGGCCTGTAGCGGCAGGTCGACATCCGCGCGCGTGGTCTTACAGTACGTACTCCCTTCACCTTGCACGTTGCCGGCGCCTTCGGGGAGCAGCACTTCGGTCTTCGGGGATCGCGTTTCGCGTGCTGCGATTGGCGCTGTGGCTAGGTCGACACGCGTGCTGGAGGTGATGATCACCGCGTCGATCGTGGCCGAAACGGAGAACTTCTCGTCGAAGAATTCCATCGGCTCGCGGGTCTTGATCGTGCCTTGCACGCGACCGTTCTCGACTTTGAGATCGTTGATCGGGTCTTCGAAGCTGTTGCCGATCCCCGCGCCGTCGGCGTTGAACGAAAAGCTCAAGTATTCGTTCAACTGAATGTTGAGGTATTGCGGGAAGCCGGACGTAAAGAGATCGCTAATGCTGACACTGTCTTCCTTGGCAAGCGTGGCCTGGAGCTTTTGCAGCGGGATGGCTCGGTCGCAAAAGAATAATTGCGTCGTGTCTTCGGAATCGGACTTCGTGCGATAAGCCACGACGTGTTTGAAGGCGTACTTTTTCGTGCCCAGCGTGACCGTCGCGACGCCGGTGTTTTTCGATACGTCGACGACGACGGTCTCCGCGAAGTCGGCGGTCGGCGCATCCGGTTGGCCAGGTTCATCCGGTTCGCCGGAGGCCTTTTTCTTCGGCGTTGATGAGGCCACCTCCGCGAGCGGCGGAATCTTCGGCTCTTTGACGTCGCTTTCGTAAGTGAGAATGATCCGCGAGCCGACCTCGTCGGAGAAAATGTTGACGCTCAGCTCCACGCCCTTCCGCTGAAATTCCGTATAGCGGCGATCGTCGGTGACGATGGGTTTGCGCGATTCGCGCCAGCCGTCGGACTTGAGCGCTTTCAAGTAGAAATCGAACGCCGCCTGGAGCTCGAGCGGCGATTTGAAATGGCAGGCGTTGCTGCGATAAAACACGTCCTGGATTTCAGCGGGACGCGGCGTTTTGTCTTGGAGAAACACGTACGCGCGGGGCTGGGGGACGCCGGCCTTGATGAGCGCCGCGGGATCGCTACTGTTGCTGAAATCGAGCACTTCGCAGTCCATGCTCACGACGACTGCATCGGAGCGTTGGTCAAGCTCGAGGACGACTTTCGCGCCTTCATATCGAAACGTCATTTCGGCCGATTCATCATCGCTCTCGGCTTCCTCTTCATCCTCCATCCAACCGCGGGCGGCCATTTCGCGGCGATAGAAGGCGGCCAGCGCGTTCAACGACGAACCGGATTGGAATTCGATGTCGTCGAAGTTGGCGTCGAATTCGACTTCCCGCGCGTCGGGCGGAAACGGCAGCGCCTCGGCGCGATCGGAGAACGGTGCGTCGTTTTGCGCAATCGCTGGTTGCGAACCAAGAGCGACGAGCAGCAGGGCGAACCAGGGAAGCCAGGATTTCATGGCGAGGGCCTTCGCAACAGGTGTTTCCGGTGAGTTTGAGCGTGATTCTAACGCTGAGCCGACCGGCAGCCAAGCAACTGACGGCCACAATCGTGAGCGAGAAACTGGCCGCTTCGGAACGCGGGCGCTGCCGGCTCTATTTCGCGTGGGCAATACGCTATAATTCCCGCGATGACCCACACAATACTCCTTCGCATTTCGCCAGGTGAACTATGCGTGCAGGACCCGTCGCACTTTTTGTGTCGGCCGTTTTCGGCGCAGGGTGGATGTTGACCATGTCGGACCACCTGGAACCGGCCCGCGCCGCCGAACGTCCCGAGACCGGAGCTGCGGCATGGACGTATCCCGCGGCGCGAAAGAGCGACCAGGTCGACGAGTACCATGACACGCAGGTGGCCGACCCTTATCGCTGGCTGGAAGACCCGGATAGCGAAGAGACGCGCACGTGGGTGAAAGCGCAGCAGGAGTTAACGGCCAAGTACTATGCCGCAATTCCGCAGCGGGCCAAGATCCAGGAGCGACTGACGGAGCTCTGGAATTTCGAGCGCTTCGGGCTGCCGGCGGAGCGCGGCGGGAAATACTTCTATGACCGCAATGACGGCCTGCAGAACCAGAGCGTGATCTATGTATCGGACACGCTCGACGGCGAGCCGCGCGAGTTGCTGAATCCCAACAACCTTAGCGAAGACGGCACCGTGGCGCTCAGCGGCACGGCTTTAAGCGACGATGGAAAATCGTTGGCCTATGGACTGGCTTCGTCAGGTTCCGATTGGCAGGAGTGGAAAGTCCGCAGCGTCGACAGCGGCAAAGACCTGGAAGATCATTTGAAGTGGATCAAGTTCTCCGGCGCATCCTGGACGCCGGACGGGGCGGGCTTCTACTACAGCCGCTACGACGAGCCGAATGAAGAGACGAAATTCACCGACACCAACTATTTTCAAAAGCTGTATTTCCATCGCGTCGGCACACCGCAATCAGAAGACGTGCTTACGTACCATCGTCCCGATGAAAAGGAATGGGGCTTCGACGGCGAGGTGACCGAGGACGGCAAGTTTCTGATCATCACCGTCACGCACGGCACCGAACGCAAGAACCAGTTGTTCTATCAAGACCTGTCGAAGCCAGGCTCATCCGTCGTAGAGTTGCTGACCGGTTTCGACGCCAAGTACCAATTTGTCGCCAACGACGGCGGCGTGTTCTACGTGCAGACCGATCTCGACGCCCCGCGCAGCCGCGTCGTGGCGATCGACACCGCGCATCCGGGCCGGGACGCGTGGAAGGAGATTCTCGCGCAAGGCGACGACGTACTGGAATCTGCCAGCGTGGTGGGCGACCGGATGTTCGCTGTGTACATGAAGGACGCCTACAACCAGGTGCAGGTGCATGGGCTGGACGGCAAATCGCTCGGCACGGTGGAACTACCGGGAATCGGCACCGTCGGTGGTTTTCGCGGACGGCGCGATCAACGCGAAACGTTTTATTCGTTCGTCAGCTTCACGCAGCCGGCGACGATCTATCGCTACGACCTGAAAACAGGCGAAAGCAGTGTGTTCCGCGCGCCCAAGACGGCGTTTGATTCCAGCCGCTACGAAACCAAGCAAGTGTTCTATCAAAGCAAAGACGGCACGAAGGTGCCGATGTTTATCACGGCCAAGAAGGGCGTGAAGCTCGACGGTACGAATCCCACACTGCTCTACGCCTATGGCGGCTTCGATATTTCGCTGACGCCGAGCTATTCGGTCACGAACGCCGTGTGGATGGAGATGGGCGGCATCTACGCGTTGCCGAACCTGCGCGGCGGCGGCGAATATGGCCGCGAATGGCACGAAGCGGGCATGAAAGAGCACAAGCAGAACGTATTCGACGATTTCATCGCTGCGGCGGAGTACTTGATCGACCAGCGTTACACGTCCAAAGAAAAACTCGCCATCTTCGGCGGCAGCAACGGCGGCTTGCTGGTCGGCGCGTGCATGACGCAGCGGCCCGATCTCTACGGTGCCTGCATTCCCGCGGTCGGCGTGATGGACATGCTCCGCTTTCACAAGTTCACCATCGGCTGGGCCTGGGTGCCGGAATACGGTTCCTCGGACGATGCCGAGCAATTCAAATCGTTGTTGGCCTATTCACCACTGCACAATCTCAAGGCCGGAGTGAAGTATCCGGCAACGTTGGTGACGACGGCCGACCATGATGACCGCGTGGTGCCCGCGCACAGCTTCAAATTCGCCGCGACGTTGCAGGAAACGCAAGCCGGGCCGGAGCCGACGTTGATTCGGATTGAATCCAAAGCCGGCCACGGCGCCGGAACGCCGACCAGCAAACGCATTGAACTGGCTGCGGATCAGTTGAGTTTCTTGGTTAAGGAACTCGATGTGAACGCTGCGCCGTAGGGCGGATGGAACCGCGAAATGCGCGAAATCACGCGAAATGGGGAAGGGATGGCTTGATGCTCACTGCGTGTTGTGACGAGCCATTGAGACTCTGCATTGCGTAGTATAACCTAGTCGGGCCGCTACATAGAATCCGACCATTCGGTCCTACTTTCGCGTCATTTCGCGTATTTCGCGGTTACAACTTTCAAGGAGCACGAGCCAGTATGGCGGACTTGGTGTATAGCCCTGGGTTGGAAGGCGTGGTCGCCGGCGAGACGGCGATCAGCACGATCGTCGGCGGGCTCGAGTACCGCGGTTATGCGGTCGAGCAACTGGCCGAGCACGCCACGTTCGAGGAAACGGCCTACCTGCTGCTGTACGGCGAATTGCCGACGCTGAAGGAGCTGGGTGAGTTTCGTACGCGTCTGGAGGCCGCGCAAGTTGCCGAGCCGATCCTGCAAACACTGCGCGCGTTACCGAGCGACGCCTCGATGATGGACGTCATGCGGACCGGCGCGAGCATGCTCGCGCATTGGGATCCGGATACGGCCGACAACGGGCGCGACGCGAATCTGCGAAAAGCGGAGCGACTGTTGGCGCAATTGCCGGTCATCTTGGCGGCCGCGCAGCGACTTCGCGAAGGGAAGGAACCGGTGTTGCCACAGCCGGGTTTGAGCCTGGCGGCGAATCAACTTTTCATGTTGACGCGCGTTGAACCGACGCCGGCTTGGGAACGGGCGATGGATATTTCGCTCATTCTCTATGCCGAGCACGAATACAACGCCTCGACGTTCACCGCGCGCGTGATTTGTTCGACGCTGTCTGATTTGCATTCAGCGGTGACCGGCGCGATCGGCGCGCTTAAAGGCCCGTTGCACGGCGGCGCCAACGAACGCGTGCTGGAGGTGCTGCAAAAAGTCGGCAGCTCCGATCGCGCCGAGGGCTGGATTCGCAACGCGCTTGCCAGCAAGCAACGCATCATGGGCTTCGGGCACCGCGTTTACAAAGACGGCGACCCGCGCGCGGCGTATCTCAAGGCCTGGTGCGCGAAACTCGCGGCGGAAACTGGCCACGAAGACATGGAGCAGATGGCCGACGTGATCGAAGGCATCGTCCGCGAAGAGAAAAAGCTCCCGCCGAATCTCGATTGGCCGAGCGCGAGGCTCTATCACTACCTGAACCTACCGGTCGAACTCTACACGCCCCTGTTCGTCGTCAGCCGCGTCGCCGGCTGGAGCGCGCATGTGATCGAGCAACTGTCCAATAACCGGCTGATCCGACCGAGAGCGAATTACACCGGTCCGGCCACGAGGCAATTCGTCCCTCTGGCCGAGCGGAGGTGACCCGGATTGCACCACGGAGCTCGCCTGTTGTGACGACCGAGGCATCCGACTAAGCTGCTGGGATTCGCACCTCACACAAGCGGCCCATTCCATGCGCGCAGCCACGCTCACTCTACTCGTTACGGCGATCATTCTCGGCTGCGTCTCCCATGCGGCGGCCGAAAATCGCCAGTTCCAGATCACCGTCAGTGCAGGGAACCACGCGCGGAGTTTTTCGCCGGCGAAGGCAACGATCGATTTGCCTGAGTCGTACCCAGCCGATCCGCTGGCGTCCCTGTCGGACGAGTTGGGCAATCGGCATGACGCCCAATTAACGCCGGTCGGCCTTTTGACGGCTGACAACAGCGCTCCCGCCGGAATGCGTCGCTATGAATTGCATTTCGTCGTGATGCACCGCGAGGCAGGCAGCACCTGGAAGGGAACGTTGGAAGTTCTCGATCGCTCCTTTGCGGATCTCTTGCCGGAAGCGAAGTCGTCGTCGCTTTCCTGGTCCGAGCCAAGCGATCAATCGGTCGAACTTCGCCGCGCGGAACGGCCATTGTTGCGCTACATGTTAGCGAAACTCGACGAATCCACGCCGGAGCGCCGCGCGGAGACGTACAAGGTTTATCACCACGTTTTCGACCCAGCCGGTAAGTCGTTACTGACGAAAGGGCCCGGAGGGCTGTTTCCGCATCATCGCGGGCTGTTCTACGGTTTCAATCGCATCAGCTATGGCGACAGCCGCACGGCGGATACATGGCACTGCACGAACGGCGCCTACGAATCGCACGAAGGCTTTCTTTCGAACGAGGCTGGGGCGATTCTCGGGCGGCACACGGTCAAGGTTCACTGGCATGGCCAGGAGAGCGAAGTCTTTGCCAATGAAGAGCGGGAGCTGACCACTTACGTCTTGCCGAATGGGACGCTGATCGAGTTCGCCTCACGATTGCGGAGCACCGTCGGTCCCGTGAAACTCGACGGCGACCCGCAGCACGCAGGCTTTCAGTTCCGCGCCGCGCAGGAAGTCGCTGACGTGACCAACAAGGAAACGTATTACATCCGCCCCTTCGGCAAAGGCGCTCCCGGCGAAACGCTCAACTGGCCCGAGGCGAAGGAAATGGTCAACTTACCGTGGCACGCAATGAGCTGCGTGATCAGCGGCCAGCGCTACACCATCGCCATGCTCGATCGACCGGAGAATCCGAAAGAATCCCGTTTCAGCGAACGGGACTACGGGCGCTTTGGCTCATATTTCGAATACCAGCTCGACGAGGACAAACCGCTGGAACTTAACTATCGCGTCTGGGTGCAAGCCGGCGAGATGACCGCAGACGAGATCGAAGCCAAAAGCCGGGAATTTGTCGAACCGGTCGAGGTGACCGTGACGCCGCGATAGGAGTTTGCCGGCGAAACACGCTAAAAACGGACAGGGGAGTTCGTCGCGCCAACTCAATTCAGTCCCCTCAGTGATGTCCTTTTTTCGTGTGTTTCGCGTGTTTCGCGGGCCAATACCAAACTGCTTGCGACCGTGACGCCCACGATTTACGATAGGGTCCGTCGCGGGTTTTCGTCGCGGCGACCTGCCTGAAGTTCTTCGCCCTCTCCCACTCTGGATGCGCCCTCCATGAGAACGCTTGCTTTGCTCGCTTTCGCTGTCGCCTCGCTTTCCTGCGCCGCGACTCTCTCCGCCGCTGACAACACGCCGCCAGAGGGCTATACGGCGCTCTTCAACGGGAAAGATTTGGACGGTTGGAAGGGCCTGGTCGGCGATCCGAAGTCGCGGGCCGCGATGAGCGCCGATGAATTGGCGGCCGCACAGAAAACGGCCGACGCCAAGATGCGCGAATGCTGGAAAGTGGTCGACGGCCTGTTGGTCTTCAACGGCAAGGGGGACAGTCTCTGCACGATGAAGGACTACGGCGACTTCGAGTTGTACGTCGATTGGAAGATCGAAGAGGCGGGCGATTCCGGCATCTATCTGCGGGGCAGCCCGCAGGTGCAGATTTGGGACCACAAGCTCCGCGACATCGGCTCGGGCGGCCTGTTCAACAACGAGAAGAATCCGGCCAACCCGCTGGTGCTGGCCGACAAGCCGGTCGGAGAGTGGAACTCGTTCTATATCAAGATGGTGGGCGATCGCGTCACGGTGAAGCTGAACGACAAACTCGTCACTGACAACGTGCTGATGGAGAACTACTGGGAACGTGACAAGCCGATCTATCCGACCGGGCAGATTGAGTTGCAGAACCACGGCAATACGCTGTATTTCAAGAACGTCTACGTCCGTGAATTGAAAGATTCTGTCTCGGCCGGCGTATTTGGCGAAATCCGCCGTCTCGATCCGCGCCTTGACGCCATTGTTCCTAAAGACGCGCAGATGGAGAAGCTCGCCGAAGGCTTTGAGTGGTCCGAAGGCCCGGTCTGGGTCCGCGACGGTGGCTACTTACTGTTTTCGGACATCCCGAATAACGCGGTGATGAAGTGGAAAGAGGGCACAGGCATCGAGTTGTTCCTCAAGCCAGCCGGCTATACCGGGAGCGCCGCGCCGAGCGGCGAGCCTGGCTCGAACGGCCTGTTGCTCGACAAGGAAGGCCGCCTCGTCCTCTGCGAACATGGCGACCGGCGCGTGGCGCGGCTCGAAAAGAACGGCAAGAAAACGGCGCTGGCCGATAAGTACGACGGTAAGCGATTCAACAGCCCGAACGACGCGGCGTATAAATCGAACGGCGACCTGTATTTCACGGATCCGCCGTATGGTCTGCCGAAGCAAGCGGACGATCCCACGCGCGAACTGGATTTCTGCGGCGTGTATCGCGTCTCCACCGACGGTAAGGTGACGCTACTCACGGACAAGATGACGCGACCGAACGGCATCGCCTTTTCGCCGGATGAGAAGACGCTGTACGTCGCGCAGTCCGACGGGGCCGCCCCGGTCATTATGGCCTTTGACGTCAAAGACGATGGGACGATCGACGCCGACAAGGGACGCGTGTTCTTCGACGCCACGAAGTACTTTGGGAAAGAACCGGGATCGCCGGACGGGCTGAAAGTCGACGTTCACGGCAACGTGTTCGCGACCGGCCCCGGCGGCGTCTGGATCCTCGCCCCGGATGGTACGCCGCTTGGCCTCCTGGCCACCGGCCAAGCCACGGCCAATTGCGGCTTCGGCGACGACGGCTCCACGCTCTACATCACAGCCGACATGTTCTTGGTGCGGATTAAGCTCACCACCAAGGGAGTTGGCTTCTAACAAGAAGAATATGTCCAAGCCCAGGGAAGGCCTCCAAGAATCGCTGCCAATAGAACGATTCTTAGGGCCTTCCCTGGGCTTTTTTCGTAAGAGCGCGTTGCGGTCATCACGGCAGCTTCACGCTTGGCAACGTCTGGATCACGCGGCGCAGTTCGCTCTCCCAGTGGCTGCGCAGCTCCGTCAGCCGTGTGTCGCTGGCCGTGAGCCGGGCGCGGCGTCGTAAATCGAACTCGTCCGGCGCATAGGCGACGATGTCGATGGGCGGGCCGACGGCCATGTTGGAGCGCATCGTCGAGTCGATCGACAGCAGCGCGTACTTCGTCGCTTCCTCGAGCGTCGTCTCGTGATGCCGCACGCCGCGATCGAGGATCGGTCGGCCATATTTGCTCTCGCCAATCTGCAAGAATGGCGATTCCACGGTCGCGCGTAACGGGTTTCCTTGCGGGTAAATCAGATACAGGTGATGCTCTTCGCCGCGAATCTGCCCGCCCACAATCAGATTGATATTGAAGCTAATCCCGTCCCGTTCCAGGGCAGTGCGATCCAGCTCGGCGACTTTGCGCACGTGCCCCCCCACGCAGCGCGCCGCGGCGTAAAAATTGGCCGCCGAAGCCAGTCCCTGCCGGCGGGCAAATTCCTCGTCCAGCAGCGTAATAACCGACTGCGTGATCGAGAGGCTGCCGCTCGAGAGAATGACGAACAAGCGCTCGCCGGGCGTGACAAAGGTGTGCATCTTGCGGCAGGTGTCGACGTGGTCGATGCCGGCGTTGGTGCGCGAGTCGGAGGCCAGCACCAGGCCAGCTTCGGTCTTGATGCCCAAACAATACGTCATGCGGGTTTGTTCCCTAAATGTTGGACTTCCGGTCAATCCTGTTGCTGTTGGCACATGGCTTGCAATTCCACTATAACCAACCTTCAATTCAGGCCCGGCAAAGTGCGAGCAGTTTACCCTAAATCATTTCGTCCGCAAGTTTTGCGATTTTAGTTCGACATCGACGGGCGAACCGCCCGAGAGTCGTCCCCAGCAAACTTGTCGGCCGGCTGCTCGATTTTCCGGCGAACGCTGCCCACGTTCCGCGCGATGCGCCAAGTTCAGACTGCCCTACCCAATGAACCAGCCCCCGTCGGTGCATCCTGTCAGAAATGAGAACGAGCCGCGCCTAACGGACGGGTACGAGCTTGGCGCCGCCTTCGACGAGATGCTCGACGCCGAGGGCAATCCTCGGCCGCATTACGAGCCGCTCTACCGGCGTCTGCGGACGATGAGCTCCACGGAGTTCCGTCGCCGCAAGAGCATGACCGACCTGACGATGCAACAGGAAGGGGTCGGCTTCACTGTTTACCGCGCCGACGAAGGCATCGAACGGGTCTGGCCGATGGATCCGGTGCCGCGGATCATTCCGGCGCATGAATGGAGCGAGATCGAACGCGGGCTGGCGCAGCGGCTCACCGCGCTCAATCATTTTCTGCATGACATTTACCACCAGCAGCATATTCTGCGCGATGGCGTGGTGGACCCTCGTCTGGTTTACGGGGCCGCCTATTTCCGCCGCGAGTTCATGGGGGCGACTGTCCCCAAAGACATCTACATCCACATCTGCGGCTCCGACCTGATTCGCGACACGGACGGCCGCTATGTAGTCTTGGAGGACAACGGTCGCACCCCCTCCGGCGTGAGCTACATGCTCCAAAACCGGCAGGTGCTGAAGCGCGTGTTCCCGCAGGTCTTCGAGTTGTACGACGTGCGTCTGACGGACGACTACCCGGCTTACTTGCTGGACGTCCTCAAGTTCATCGCGCCGCCGCCAGCCGCGGCCGACCCCACCGTCGTGCTGCTGAGCCCCGGCATTTACAACTCCGCGTATTTCGAGCACAGCTTTCTCGCGCAGCGCATGGGCATCGAATTGGTCGAAGGGCGCGATTTGCTTGTCGATCAAAGTCGCGTGTTTATGCGGACGACGCGCGGCCTGCGGCGCGTGGACGTGATCTATCGCCGCATCGACGACGATTTTCTTGATCCGCTGACGTTCCGCCCTGACAGCATGTTGGGCGTGCCAGGGTTGGTGAACGCGTATCGCGCCGGCAACGTCTCACTGGCGAACAGCATCGGCACGGGAATCGCCGACGACAAGGGCATTTACCCCTTCGTTCCGGACATGATCCGCTACTACTTGAAGCAGGATCCGATTCTGCAGAACGTCGAAACCTTCCGCCCGCAGTTGCCCAGCCACATGAGCCACGTGTTGGCGAACCTGGACAAGATGGTCGTCAAGACGGTGAACGAATCCGGCGGCTACGGCATGTTGATCGGCCCGGCGTCGACCGCCGAGCAGCGCGAGGAATTCGCGCGGCTGATCAAGGCCAAACCCCGCGATTATATCGCGCAACCCACGATTCAACTCAGCACGCATCCCACGTTCGTCGACGGCGCGATCGAAGGCCGCCACGTCGACTTGCGTCCCTTTATCCTCTACGGCGAACGCATCACCATCGTCCCCGGCGCGTTGACGCGCGTGGCCCTGCCCAAAGGCAGCCTGGTGGTAAATAGTTCGCAGGGGGGCGGGAGCAAGGACACTTGGGTGTTGGCGGAGTAGTGATGAGTGATGAGTGTACCAAAGCGTACTCATCATTCATCACTCCGCACTCATCGCTGGGAATGCGACACATCTAACAATTCTGAAAAACCCACGCACTTCTCTACT
>JAWXBP010000175.1 GCA_034440135.1 Planctomycetia bacterium | reverse complement strand
TCTTGTGCTCAACGCCTGACGGCATCAAAGGATTCTTCACGGAGGTTTGCGCGCTGTAGGCGCCGGCGGCGTTGGTGTGCTCAACGCCTGACGGCATCAAAGGATTCTTCACAGCGCCTTCCCTAAGTTATGGAGCATGAAGTGGTTAAGTGGCGTGTTTTCATGCACCTCATGTGTCTCGGTGTGATTCGACGCAAAACAAGACTTGCGGCGCCAGCAGTCAGAAGTAATAGTAGTTAAAACTGCGGCGAATTGGGCATTCGAGTTGAAATCATGCATCGCAATCTGCTCTAAAACTCTGGAACGTGCTGCCACGAAAGAACTTCGGTGAAACACACTATCGCACACTTCTGCCAGTGGGCGGTGCTTGATTTTGTCTCACACGATTCTGAAGTTCGGTGGGCTGGTGGCCCAGGACGATTGATCACCCGTGGAATGAAGCGGCACTCGCTCCGCGCAACCGCCGCAAATCGGCATGACCAGTAGATCGTCATTGCTCTTCATAATCTCAGCAAGTTCCCAGCACAGCTTTTCGAGCGCAACACGATCAAGCCGGCAGCGGAAGACGCTGTGCTGCATCCGCTCACCGTAGCCTTCCAGCTTTTTGGCCACCTTTCGCAATCGCTTTGCGTCGCGAATGTCGTACGTAATCAAGTGCCACGACTTCTCGGCCATAGTGCTACCTCATCCGCATGCGAGCGTAAAGTCCCGGGGCGCCGGTCCATTCCTTTTCCAATAGCCTTGCTTCCAATTCGACGATTCTAGCGTAACTCATCGACTGCCTCGTAAACGGGTGACGATATACCTCATTGAGACGGTCTTCAAACAATGCGATTGCCTTCTTTCGTCCATCGCCAGACAGCCATACCTGACGTCCAGCGACAGTGAAGTCGTCAGCCGCGCTCCATTGGTTACGATTCACGCTGCCGACTACAGGCATATCCACGAGCGGCACGCGAAACAGTTCGACCAAGTCGAGCACGAGTGGAGGCGCCGAAGAACGTGGTTGATGAAAGAACCCCAGCGAGGGTTCTAATCCGACTCCCCGCAACGTACGATGCACTAGCGCAAACAACATCCCATAGCCGAAACTCAGCAGTGCGTTGAATCGATCTTCGGGTGGATGCTTGGAACGTCCGTTCGGAATGAGCAGTGAATTGACCCGTGAACTTAGTAATTGTGGCAACGCGGCGAAATATGCCTTTGCAGCGACTCCTTCCAAACCACGAAGCGAGTCCGCGCTGCCAATTTGGTCCAGTTTGGGCATCACATCGCGGATGCGATTGATCGGCTCCTGCACGGCATGGCGAATCGCTTTGTTTCCACGAGACGCCCGCAATAGATATCGCAGTTGTGATTCGATTTTTGCGTGAATCGTTCGCTGCGACAGGTTGAGCCGCACGTCGTCGTCCGTTAGCGCGCGGTATTGCCGAATCCGCTGTTGAACTCGCCCCGGAGATGCCGATACACCCGCGACAAATCGTCCCCCAAAGGTGAGCCAATCGATGGCCACGCCTCGATACGCACACAAATGGAGCGCTTGCGTTGTGAGTTGGCCATAGCCATGGATGAGAATCGAGTCCACCTGTTCGATGGCGATTTTCTGCCGCCCATCCTCCGACTCGATCAGTAGCGACTCTCCGCTGCGTCCGATTCGGGCTTTGGCGGAGACAACGTGAACTGTGTGGCGCTCGCGGTTTGAGGGAAATAGTCGCGGCGGTTCGATCAAAGTGTTGTCTGGCTCCGCAAGCCGCTCCTCCTCTGGCAGGCAGACAACCGCCAGCGAACACTTCGGGCACAGCCGCTCGTTTTCTGTCACCGGGGGGCGCTCCGCGGAATCGCGCAGCACGCGAGCGCGAGTAATTGCACTCCGTAAGTCCTGTCGGGCGGCTTCGTCGATGTCCAGCAAGATCGTGACATTGTCGGCGTGGTAGCGAACGCGGGCCTGACCCACCGGATCGCCAAGCTGTTCTTCCACCAAGACGGCATAGGCAACTGCCTGGATGCGATCACTGGGCCAGGCGAGCGGTTCGCCCTCGTCGCCGCGACGACAGCGGCCCTTCTTATGTTCGTAGGCGACCCAGGCGCCATCGCGTTTTCGGACCGCGTCGACTTTGCCGACTAGCCCCCAAGCGTTGCTACTGACCTCATAGGAACGCAGCTCGGGTGTTTCGTCGTTGAGCGGAACCCGTTCGAGGTGCAGTCGACGACCGGCGTACACATTGGCGTCGGCGACGCGGATCTCTTCAACTTCTTCGAGATAGAATAGCCGCTCACAATAGAGCAGCGCGTGAAGCGCCATCACGCGGAGCGGCGGCTCGTGGCCAGCATCGGCTGGGAGTATCATGTTTTGAACCTATGGAGGAAAAACGAACTCCCTCCCTGGCATGATCTCCGTGTGCCCCTCTACCTAGACTATTTAGCCGGCACCGGCTTTGCAATAGAAGGTCCAACGGAGATTCAAGAATTAGCCAGAATCCTGGGCATCAAATCTAGGGCAGGGGACTCCAGGATGGGTGCATCGACTAAGTTACCGGTTACGTAGCGGGTTTCGGTCGACCCGACGTGATCGACCCAAACTGGAAGAGTCAGCCGTCCGCGCTCGGCCAGGAGAAAGGCCCGGCCGGAGTGGTCATCGAGCCGCGATTTTACTGCTTCGAGGCGAGATACTTCATCGACCAAGTGTGTGCTTTCTCCCAGTGACAGACCACCGAAGCGTGAAATGGAATCTGGGTCCGTCAAAGCTGTACCCACGCGAGATTCAAGGCCGGCACCAGTTTCCTCGCGCGAATCCAGCCAGATCACCAATTGGACCCCGGTAAGCAGTTGTTGATAATCTGGTCGGCTATTGCCGGCCGAACCGAGGGGTGTCTTTTTGACCCGCCAAATGGTCCGAAGAACAACGCTCATCTCCGGCTCGTTGAGCAACACGGGAGCAATTCGAACCCCCATATGGCGACGGCGGTCGGTCTCGCCGACGAGCGACAGTAAGAAGCCATAACAAGTCGCTGGCGGCGGCAGTGGATCGGTTTCAAGGTATTCCCGGGCCAGCCCTTTGCGAAAGCACGCAACGGGCACGGTGACGTAGACGCCGAGCATAACTCACCCCTTGTCCTTCAGTTTGGCCTTAATCTGCTCGATAGCTTGGGCACACGCGGCTTTCACGCCGTGGGCCTTTACGCCAACTTCGGTGAATTGCCTGGCGAGGGGAGACTCAAGATCGCTAACGCCTAGGACTAATTCTTCCTTGACGACATCCCCTGCATGCAGCCGTTTGAGCAGAGCGTCGGCCGTCACGGTCTTGCCGTCGTCATCTGTTGAAAAGCAATAGAGCAATCGCGGCGCCGGGTCAGCCGTTACGCGGAAGATGACGGCTTCAGGTGAGAAGTCGAAGAAAAATCGGCCGTGATTCCCTGCAACCGTACCGAGGTTGCACAGAGCTTCAATGGCTTTCGCTGCCCTCGACTTATCGCGTAGCCGCTCCGGCGTGAGTGCGATGCCATATTGGTAGCGCGTCGCGTGAACCTCGGTGCCGTACGGCACGGGATTCTTGCTCTTGTTTTCACCCTTTGAAGCGGATGGAGTGGCACCGGGCGAAGCTGCGTTGAAAGTGACGTCGCCGGTCCATGGGGTGAGAGACACAGCTCGTGTGATTTCAAGAACAGCCCGCCGGACATTGGCGGAACCCGCTTCCCCTTCTTCCTTGGCGGCGTCCGCTCTCATGAATCCGAGCAGGTCGTCGTCAATGAAGGTTTTGCCCGTTTGGTTGGCCCATCCCTTGAATTCGTGGTCCTCCCACGCGTTTGTCCTTTTAGTTTCGTCCCAGGAGCGGTTGGTCGCTTCGGCCGCACTTAGCAATCGACGGAATGCGAATCGAATTGCTTCTGCAGAGACGGTGCTATGAGTCTCGCCCATCCAGAGCAGCTTTTGGAGCGTGGTAACATTGCCTTCCGTTTCAGCACGGTTGTTGGCGGCCGTGCCAAACGGCGTAACAAGATTTGCAAACACGTGAAGACTCATCAGGGAGCTACTCCTTCGTTTAAATGGGCGCGGATTCGGGATTGCTGACGTCGTCATCGCTACGTCCGCCGTAACTGGCCAGCGCCAACAGTGCAAGGTCACGGGTGTGCTGCCAACGGTCGGCATGGAACATCGGCAGAATCTTCCGCCAAGCTTGTTGCAAAGGCTTGTTCGAACCGCCGCGACTGAAAAGGTCGCACAGTGCCGTGCGGGCTTGTGCGACAGTCTTCGCGCCCGTGAACGCCAAACGGAGGCGCTCTCGCTCATTATTGAACTTATTGCGCATACCGGCCGGATTCGACTTGTAGTTGTCGGCAATTTGTCCAAAACGCTGTCGAATAGCTTCGTGGACAGCTTGCACAACAAGGGCTTCGCCTTCGTCATTCCAGACCCGTGCATCTGTGACCATGTCGTGCAATCCTTCTCGTTCGAAAGTCAGTTGATTTCGATACGGCTTGTTTGTAGCTGGATTAGTGGCAGTCATCAAACGAGTAAAACCGGTATACCACCGCCGCCCGTTCGCTAGATTGTCGGCGATACGTGGTCGGACCACACTATCGGTCCGAAATGATTTGCGGCGCTCAAGTGTGACTTTCGCCTTTCCCCGTCCTGTTGTCTCCTGCAGAGTTTGGGTAGCAACTCGTGGGGGAAGATGGGCTAAGGCCAGCTCATAGAGGTCGAGGTCACGACTTCGCAATACCGGTACGTACAGTGACTCGACCCGCGACTTTTGCTGTGACGCCCACGGTGTCGGGCGGAACGTAACGGCATGAAAGGCAGTTAGTCCAAGGTGGGCAGCTTTCAGCCGAATCTGAAGCTGCAATCCGGCATCCGCGGCGCCTGCAGCTAGGCACTGTCGACTGCTGGTCGGCGTCATGAGCGGACGCGCGGCAGAAAAAGTGGCAAGATCTTCGACTTCGGGAATCAACAACACTCCAACGCCACGGTTGACCGGGATCGTAATGCACCCGATCAGCGCGAAGTAAAGCGGTACGAGGCGTTCCACTCGTTCGTCAATCTTCGTTGGCGACGAGAAGGCGTTGTGGCGGACGACGGCGCCGGGATTCAACGGCCCTTCGATTCCCACGGTCGTCGCCGAAAGGCAGCCGGTCTTCTTGTCGACACAATCCATCCAGCCGTTCTGATGCTTGTAGCCGAAGCACGTTCGGTATTCAACAACTACGCCAGGCACTCCATCCCTTTCAGGCTCGTGGGCAGCCATAATCAGTTCCTTGGCAAGCGTTCGCGTCTTACCGTGCTGAAGAAATGTCAGGGTAAGGCCAAGTTGCAGGTCGGCTCGCACTGCTAAGTTTGGTGGCAGTTCATACTGGCCAGGAAGCCAGATGAGGCCGCCATGTACACCGAAGCTCAACGCGAACAGCCGTCTTAGGTATTCGCCCGCTGCGTCTGGCTGGCAGAATCGGAGCGTAAGCTGTTCGGCTTCAATTTCCCATGGCGCTGCGCCATCGTCCCACGGCCCGCCGGGCACATCATCGTCGGCCAAGGCCCCTTGCAAGTAAGCGCGTTCGATGTGCTTGAGCGTACACGCTAATCCACCGAGACCAGCTCGATGGAGCGCCGTCATCCCCGGGGCGAATAATGGCATCGTCAGGTGGTTCGGGGCGATCGGTTTCATCGGCGACTTGGCGCTCGACTTATTCACTTTCGCCATGATGCACCTCGCAGCGGGTCATAGTCGATCACTTCGGCTGGTGCGATTGGAATCCCTTGGATCGATGGCCACTCGCGCCAGCTCAAGCATTTTGGCGGCGGGGGCATCGGTAGAGCAACTTCTGCAAGTTTCTGGACTCCCGACCGAACCGCCTGCGCGTCTTTCTGGAGAATAACCGTGATTCCCGGCGATGCTTCTCGTAGTTCGAGTACCATCGTCATCGGCCCACCATCGAGCCATGCGCTGGCCACGAAGCCCGGTTTTTTCCCGACATCATGCTGTTCCCAAGCCTGGGCCAAGTCCCTTTGCGACCGTGGACCGTCGGCGAGTGATGCGAGCCACTGTCGTGCAGATTGTAACTCCACCGGTGAATACGGCAAATGATTGTCGCCAACGTCGATGACAATGAACGGCCGAGTCTTGTCACCATGGTCCGCCTTGCGGTTCAATCGTCCAAGCCGTTGAATGATCGCCGGTACGGGGGCCAGTTCCGTCACAAGTAGGGTCACGCCCTCCAAGTCCAGGCTCATTTCACAGACTTGCGTTGTGCAGGCAACGATCGGCGCAGCTTGCGCCGCTTTGAAAGCCTTGACTACAACCTGATGCCGCTGCACTCGGTCAATGTAGCGAAACCGTGAGTGATAAATGGCCGGATTCAAATCGGCGATCGAATCGGCGGCCGCCATCGCGCGACTGACCGTGTTGCATACCCACAGCACCTTGCCGCCCGCGGCGATCTCGTCCTGCACGCGCGATGCAACAGCCACCGGCGTCGCTTCCTGGTGGTAGCGAACCAGCGTTTCCAATTCCTCCGGCCCGCAGATTTCGGCCATGGGTGCCCGCTTTGCCCTCGTCAGGCAGTCCCGAAGTGCCGTGAGACGGGCATTTGGTAGGCTGGCGGTCATGAGCAGTACCGGAACCCCGGGCAGGTTTTGTAAGAAACGGAGCAACGCGCCGAACAGCTTGTCGTCGTAGGCGTGAATCTCGTCGAACACGAATGCAGCACCTGCCAGTGCCGGCCACGCATACAACCCGCGGCGGATGTTTTGTACGAGTCCGAGGACCGTGTCGACTGTACAACTCACAACCGGAGTGGACCACGCTTCGAGTGAATCAATGCGTGCGTTGGCATCGGCCTCGACCAATTTGTCATCGCCCCAGACAATCAAGGTCATGTCGATCTCGGCGCGACCGTGAAACAGGCGGTAGTTTAAGTCGGCATCCGGATTGTATAGGTAGTCGCGGAACCCTTCCGTTGCAGTGCCCGTGGTGGGGTAACAGAAGTAGAGTCGTTTCGCCGGGTGATTGGTGGCCGCCCAGTGGTACGCGGCTAATGTTTTACCGGACCCGCAACCAGCCTTGGCGAAGGTCACGGACGCACGCGCCTTGGAAACATCCGTCTGAAACGCTCTCAGAGAACCTCCGTTGAGTCGCCTGCTCACGATCGAAACGAGTTCTCCAGGCTGAGGTGTATTGGCGAACGCATCGGGAATCCACGAAGCCCGATGTGTTTCATCCGTCACTTGCCGCGGCACGGTTGAGCCGGCGACATCCGCGGCGATGACTGTGGCTTTGACAGCGGCAACCAATCGTTTGTCATGCTCAGAGAATTGCTCCCACAACTGGCGTGTTTCCACGTACCACTTTTGAATTTGGCGAAAAACAGAGTCGGGGCCGACCAAAGGAAGCACCCACGGCTGGTGAAACTCTGGGATACTCGCGACTGAGAATCGACGCTTCAGTACCTGCAAACACTCGCGGAATTCGGAGTGAGTGGTCAAAACAGCCAGTCGGTCGCCTTCACCCTGCGGATTTGTTGCCCGCGGGGGCGACTCACGGCCATAGGCCGGGTGATGACCGCCAATAGCCCATTGAACGATGCCGAAATCCGTCTCGTTTCCACCTGCCGCGGGCCAAATCCAATTTCTCAGGTTCTCTCGCAGTAACAAGACCGAGACCCACTCGTGACGGAGCCCCTGCGGTTTTTTTTGAACGTCTCGTTTCCCGCAGATCATATCTTGAAAATGGTCGTTAGCCTTACCGAGATCATGCATCGCCGCGGCCAACAAGACACACCGTCGAAATCGCTCGCGATACTTGTGTAAATCCAATCCCAGGGCCAGCAATTGATCATCACCGGTCGCGTCGACCACTTGGGTGGCAGCGTCGTAGACGTCAGCAAGGTGCTGATGAAGTCGCATCGAGGCATGCTCGGCTTCGCCGTGCCTCCGACTTTTGGCCCACAAATGTTTGGGGTCACAGTTCACGTTGCTGGTTCGCCAACCCCCATAAACACCCCACATCCCATGTGCCTTTTGCCTCCAAGCCCGCTCGCTTGAAGGTCGAGAGACGCTGATGGGGTAAGACCTTCGACAAGAAGCTCGTAACCGACAATTTCTCGCTGCTTTAAGCGAAGTGTGCGGCGCTTGCCGACGTTGAGGACGGCGTTCGCTCCAATCCCTAAATCATCCATCTGCTTTCGAGTAGCAGCGATGAACACCGCATTCGTGAGGTCTGCAGCTCCAGCGTGTGCAATTTTAATGACAACAAGTCGACTACGCAGCGCCGTCGATGGCGCCAGCGCACGCACTTCGGGAACTCCCACCCGCACTGCAGCGTCGTTAATTCGTATTGATTTGCCGGCCAACCTCAATAGTGTCGCGATTCGGTCTGCCGGCGCACGAATCGTGAGAGCGCTCCACGGCATCAGCGCTAGTCTTCGATCCCCAATCTGGCGACCGCAAATCGGATGGATCGCAACGCCAATCTCCTGATGTAGCTCCGGTAAGAAGCGGGACACACCGGAATATAGTGCATAGCCGTGGTCAGCGGGAATGGAACCGGCCGTCTGCAATCGGAAAGCAAGGTCGACATACATGGTGTTCCCTCCGACGGACTAAAACGCGACCTGGTTGGGCGAATGCCAGGGTTTGGAGTATATCAGTGCCGCCATGTGATATGAACTAGTAAGTGCCATGGCGCAAAGCGATGGCCGCTCCTCTACGGACGGTCCTGGGAAGGTTACTGTTCAAGTCGGGGCGCCGGGTTCGCGCGCTGTGCTGTCACGTCCCGGCAGATTGTACTGCCCATTTCCCCGGTAATGATCCGTCAGCGATGTTGATCATCCTGTTGATGGTTATAATAGCCGTCGTCATGTCCGTTTGTAAACGGCGCTTGAATTGTGCAGCGCTTGGCGGTTGAAAAGTGTGGCGCTCGGGGGTGAACGGGGTTTAGTTTAGGGACGCTGGAGGGGGAATG
>JAWXBP010000174.1 GCA_034440135.1 Planctomycetia bacterium | reverse complement strand
CTTTTATTTTGATCCGGTTGACGAGTTTGCACCGCGCGCGTTTTTCTCAAAGTCGAAGGCTTGGGAGTATGAACAAGAATTCCGAATCCTGCTCGATAGAAGCGGTCCATTCAAGCTCGCCAAATCTGCAGTAAAGGAGATCATTCTTGGATGCCGGGCGTATCCGGAACTTCGCTCCTACGCGAACAATCATCTTGCCAACGGCGAGCCCCGCTTCTTTCAAATGATCGAAAATCCGATGGAGTACGGACTGAACAAGCAGCCGATTCAGCCCGACACATGGGCGATGACTTCCTTTTTTTGAATGCGACCATTCGTAGTTAGCGGAGCGCTTATTCGAAGCATGTCCGGAAGAGGCGATCTGACTCCCAGCCACAATCGACGGGTGACCTGCAATCGCCCCCACCAAAAATTTAACCACTTCGCTTGACACGCCCGTCGTCGCAGGTTAAGTTTTTGGCACATTCGCCCGCCGAACGCCTGGCGCGCCGCGGACTGTGCCGGCAACACCACGGGGCGTGGCGTCGCCTGGGCTGGCGGGGGAATGTGCTTTCTCCCTGGAAATCGCCGTTTGCCGGCGGTTTCCTGATCTTTTTCGGAGGCGCTCGACCAAGCCCATGTCCGTTCCGCACGAAGAACATTTGAGCCGCCGCGAGCGGCAAATCATGGATGTCGTCTACGCCCGCGGCGCCGCCTCGGCCGCCGAGGTGGCCCGGCTGTTGCCGGACCCGCCCAGCAAAACCGCGGTCCGCACGCTGCTCCGCATTCTGGAAGAGAAGGGGCATCTCACGCACGAACAGCAGGGCATCAAGTATGTGTATCGCCCTAGTCGTCCGCGCGGCGTGGCTGGCAAGAGTGCGCTGCGCCGGGTGCTCGATACGTTTTTCGAAGGCTCGATGGAGCACGCCCTGGCGGCCCATCTGACCGATGTTTCCAGCGATCTTAAACCAGACGAGCTGAAGCGTCTGGCGGCCCTCATCACCAAAACACGCAAATCGGGGAGTGAGTCATGAACGAATGGCTGACCGCGGAGAACGCGAGTTGGGCGCCGACGGCCTGGTGGCTGGCGGACCTGGCTTTGCGAGCGACGTTGATCTTTGCCGCCGCGATTGCGGCGACCGCCTGCCTGCGGAACGCCAGCGCGGCGACGCGGCATTTCGTCTGGCTGGCCGCCTTCGTTGGCGCCGGCATGTTGCCGATGATGTCGACGACGTTGCCCAATTGGCACGTCTCGCTTGGCAGCACCGCGCCGGCCGCCGCGCCGATGGAATTAGCGGACCTGGATCAAGACGCGCAAGTAAACACCGTCACGGCCGACGCTACGGCGAGCACTGCGCCGTGGAAAGAAACGCTGTTGGCGTCGCAACCTGCGGAAGCCGCGGCCCCGCCGATTGTGGCGCCGACGGTGACGCCAGTGAAACCGGCCCAGCCGTGGCCGTGGGCGACGATCGCCGTGTGCGCCTGGTTGGTTGGTGTCGTAGGAATGTTGCTGCCGCTGTTGGGTGGAGCGATCAGCCTGGCTCGACTGGGCCGCCGTGCGCGGAACGTCGAAGACGCGCGGTTGCTCGCGATCTTCGACGACGCGAAGGCCCGGCTCGACTGCCGTCGCGACGTGCGGTTGTTAGAAAGCGATGCGCGTCAGGTTCCGATGACCTGGGGCGTCTTTCGTCCGGCCGTGCTGTTGCCGGTTTCGGCCCGCTCCTGGAGCGTCGCGCAGTTGCGTATGGTCTTGTTGCATGAGTTAGCTCATGTCTCCCGCGCGGATTGCGCCACGCAATGGCTCGTGCAGATTTGCCGGGCGATGTACTGGTATCAACCACTCGCTTGGATCGCCTACAAGCAATTGCGACGCGAACAGGAACAGGCTTGCGACGATCGCGTGCTGGCCGATGGTTGCCAGGCCCCGGACTATGCCGAACATCTGGTCGCGGTGGCCGCTGGTCTCGCCCCGCAGCGCTGGGCTGCGGCCGTGGCATTGGCCATGGCGGACCAGTCGCGAATGGAACGTCGCGTGACGGCGATTCTCAACGATCAGGTGAATCGCCGGGCGCTATCGCAGCGCGGCGCGCTCGCCGGCATTGCCGTGGCGGCGATTGTCATCGTGCCGGTCGCCTCCTACACGGCCACGCCACAGCGGGCCGAGGCAGGTATGCGTAGCCAGGCCATGGCGCATGAAGTCGAGCGGATGGTCGTCCATCAGGCCGCCGCGCCAGCGGCCGACCAGGAAGGCGTCGCGAAAGACGCGCTCGCCGAACTACAAGCGCACGTCACCAAGCGCTACGTCACCGCACCGGATGAAGCGAGCCTCGTCCGCGGCGCGATGCGCGGCATGGTCGATGCACTGAACGATCCGCACTCCGAAGTCATGACGGCGGCCGAACTGGCTCAGCTCGAACGGCAGATCAAAGGCGCGCTCAGCGGCATCGGCGCGCAACTTGAAATGCGCGACGGTCGTCCCACGGTGGCGACGCCGCTCGAAAACTCTCCGGCGCTCAAGGCAGGCGTGCGTCCGGGCGACGTGATCGTCGAAATCGACGGGGCCGCGGCGGGCGATGATCTCCAACAGGTCGCGTCGCGCATCATGGGCCCCGCTGATTCGAAGGTGAAGCTGCTCGTCCAGCGTGGCGACGGTTCGAAGGCTACGGTGGAAATCGTCCGGGCCGCGTTCAAGTTGCCGACGGTGCAAGGCTATATCCGCGGCGACAATTACAAATGGGACTATCTGCTGGACGCCCAGCACAAGATTGGCTATCTCCGCATCACGCAGTTCGGCGCGGAAACCGCGGCCGAGGTGCGCGACGCGATGGCTGCCGCTCGCGAACCGCTCGCGGGTTTGATCCTCGATCTCCGCTATTGCCCCGGCGGCCTGATGGCGCAATCGATCGACGTCGTGCGACTCTTCGCCCCGACGGGCGAGATCGTCACGCTCCGTGGACGCGACGGCAGCGAACAAAAGATCGGCGAAGGGGATGCTCCCGCCGAGCCGACGCTGCCGCTCGTGGTGCTGGTGAATGAATACACTGCGTCGAGCGCCGAAATCGTTTCCGGGGCGCTGCAAGCCAATCATTGCGCGGTCGTGGTCGGTTCGCGTACGCATGGTAAAGCCTCCGTGCAGGAGTTGGTGCGATTGGAAGACGGCACCGGCATCCGCTTGACCACCGCGTTCTATCACTTGCCAGGCGGACGCAACATTCACAAGCGCCCCGGCGAAGCGACCTGGGGCGTCGACCCGGACGAAGGCTACTTCGTGCCGATGAGCACGGCGCAGAATGAACGTTTCCTGCAGGAGCTGAAAGGACGCGAACGATTGTCGCTGGCGACCGTCCCGGCCGAGGGAGGTTCGCTGCCTAGTCTCGACAACGCGGCGTTTCAACAGTTGGACCCGCAACTCGCGGCCGGTTGGCAGGCGATGATTCATCGCCTGGACAAAGGCCAATTCCAAGCCACGGGTCGCACGCTCGCGGAGATGCGTTCCTATGTCACGGAACGCGAATTGGCGTCACGTCGCGGGGAGCTCGTCACTAAGCTCGAAGAAGTCAGCCGCGAACTGCGCGAGTTGGACGCCTCGATCGGCGACGAACCGCGTTAATCAGGAGAAGTACCCAAAGCAACCTGTGGGAGGCGTCTCCGACGCCGATGGCGAAACCTTCGTCATCTGCGACGAGGCCGCCTCCTACAGCGTTTGGGCGCTGCCCGACATCGCATGCTGTTCGGCGGCGCCGTGTTCCAGGTCGTAGCGGGAGCGCCAATAGCCATATTGCGGATCGCCCTTGCGGAAGGAAAACACCGCGTCGGGGATCGAGTCGGCGAACTGTGGATTGGCCGGCGGCACTCGCACCAGCACAACGCCGTCGGGGTGCAGCTCAATGCGGCAAAAAAGGTCGTCCATGGCGCGATTCGGCGGGTCGAACGATTCGGGTGGGCGGCGAGTCGGCGTATCCAGGATATTCTCTGGCTTTCCTGGTTTAACGCCTGTAAATAGTATGGCTTTTACAAACTGGCTGGTCCAGGGCAAACAACCCGCGGTTTTCCGCAAATTCCGAACTCTATCAGGGGGTTCGCAGGGCTGCCGCATCAACTACTTCTGTAGCCGAGGTCTGTGACCTCGGCCGGGCAAAACGTGGATGTACCGCCCAGTACCTACCGCCCGCGGCCCTCTCTCGCCACCGGCCCCCGATCGTTTACGATGTCCCCGTTCAAGGAATCCGCACCCGAGTTCCGTAACGTGGAAAACCAGGCCTCCGAACTGCTTCCCGGCTGGAGCGTGGTCGACGTCGCTGGCCATCCCTGCGACATCTTCACGCCCGAACGCCCGCACACGAACAGCTATGTCGCCATGTACCTGCATGGCGTGCATCTGGGCCGGCTGGTCGATAATCCGGTCGCCACCCGCCTGCTCGCTGAGTATGGTTTGCCATGCATCGCGCCGCTGACGCAACGCAGTTGGTGGACCGACAAGATATGCGAAGAGTTCGATCCGACGCTGACGGCCGAGCGCTATGTGCTGGACCGCGTGCTGCCGTTCGCCGCCGAGCGCTGGAAAATCCTGCCGTCGCAATTGGCGCTCTTCGGCACGAGCATGGGCGGCCAGGGCGCTTTGCGATTCGCGTTCAAATACCCGAATCGCTTTCCGATCGTCGCCGCGCTCAGCCCCGCGATCGACTACTACACGCGCTACGACGAAGACGATGAGACGATTCCGCTGATGTATCCCGATCCCGAAGCGGCTCGACAGGATTCGGCGATTCTCCACGTTCATCCGCTAAATTGGCCGCGCAACACGTACTTTTGCTGCGACCCGGCGGACGCTCGCTGGTTCGACAGCTCGGACCGACTGCGGATGAAACTCTACTCGCTCGGCATTCCGTACGAATGCGACCTCGAAACCAGCGCCGGCGGCCACAGTTGGTCGTACTACAACCACATGCTGCCGAAGGCATTCGCCTTTATGCTCGCGCGCTTGGAACAGGAGCGGCTACGCGTTTGAGTGGAACGACACCAGCCGGTAGGGCCAGCGAGGGAAAACTATGGTTCACGCAGCTCGCCACCGTCACTCTCCGCACCCTCGGCCTCGGTCTGCTGCATGCCAAATTACTTTGCCGCCGTCCCGCAGGCATGGCGTCGTTCCTGGCATCCTCCCTGCTTGTCTGCTACTTTATTCGTTTCCTCCCGTTCTCCTCCCATGCTCCCTCCCATGGACCTCAACAACAAAGTTGCCCTCGTGACCGGCGCCACGATGGGGATCGGCGCCGCGATTGCCGTGGAATTGGCGAAGCGCGGCGCGCACATTTCCACGATGGCGCGGCAGCTCGAAGGGCCGGGCGACGAGTTGCGCGCGCGGATCAATATGTTGGACCGCGGCTGCCACTTGATGCAAGGCGATTTATCGCAGGCTGCATCGTGTACCCAGGCGGTGGAGGAAACGGTCGAGAAGCTTGGCCGTCTGGACGTGCTGATCCACAACGCGGGCGGGCCGGCCTTTGGGAAAATCGAAGACATCACGCCCAACGTCTGGCAGCACACGCTCGATTTGCATGTGACGGCCAATTATCACCTTTGCCGCGCCGCGCTGCCTCATCTGCGCGCCGCGGGCGGCGGCGTGATCATCACGGTCGCGTCCTCGGCCGCCATCCGCGGCATCCCAGGCGCGATTGCCTATGCCACGGCCAAGGGCGCGCTGCTGAACTTCACGCGTTGTTTGGCGCGCGATTTGGCAGACGACAACATCCGCGTGAATTGCATTGCGCCGGGCGTGATTCGTACGCGATTTCACCAAGACATGCCGGAAGACCGCAAGCAGCACAACCTGGATCACCGCATCCCGCTCCATCGCGAGGGCTCAGCAGAGCAAGTCGCCGAAGCGGTCGCGCTGCTCGTGACCAACGATTACATCACCGGCGAAACGTTGACGATCGACGGCGGGCTGACGATGCGGATTGCGTAAGTTCGTCGGCTTCACGATTCCTCCGACTACCTCCACTCCATGATCGAAATCACTCTCGGCCGTCTCGTGGCCGGCGAAGATCTCTCGTTTGACGAAATGACCGCCTGCCTGGGCGGCGTGATGCGCGGCGAATGGACCGAAGGGCAAATCGGCCTCTTGCTCACGGCGCTGGCGGACAAAGGAGAAACGGTCGACGAGATCGCGGGCGCGGCGTTGGCGCTGCGACGCAGTCTAACGCCGATCCGCAGTAGCCGCGCCGATCTGCTCGACACCTGCGGCACCGGCGGCGACGCGTCCGGCACTTTCAACATCAGCACCGCGACGGCGATTGTCGCCGCGGCTTCCGGCGTGCCGATCGCCAAGCATGGCAATCGCAGCATCACGAGCCGGACTGGTTCGGCGGATGTTCTGAAAGCGCTCGGCGTTAACATTGAAGCGTCTGTGCCGACGGTCGAGCGCTGCCTGGATGAGCTAGGCCTTTGCTTCTGCTTCGCCCCGCTCTTGCATCCAGCGATGCGCCACGTGGCGAACGTGCGCCGGCAACTCGGTCGACCGACGATTTTCAACGTGCTGGGACCGCTCACCAATCCTGCGTCCGCGCCCTACCAATTGCTGGGCGTCGGCAAAGCGGCACTCCACGAAAAGCTCGCCGCGGCGCTGGCGCGACTTGGCACGCGCCGCGCCGCAGTCGTCCATGGCGAAGATGGCTTGGACGAAGTCACGTTGTCCGGCAAGACGCAGGTGTTCGTTGTTGAAAATGAATCGCTGCATCCACTCGTCTGGCAGCCGGAAGATTTTGGACTGGCAACGATCGATCGTTCCGCGCTCCTCGTCTCCGGCCCGGAGGAAAGCGCTGCGATGATTCGCGGCATCCTCGCCGGCCAACCGGGCCCGCCGCGCGACATCGTCCTCGCCAACGCCGCCGCCGCGCTGTGGGTCGTCGGCAAAGTGACAGACGTCCGCGAGGGAGTGCGCATCGCGGCCGACGCAATCGATTCGAACAGAGCGGCAAAACTACTCGCTCAGCTTGCCGAATTCTCATCGGCATAGCGGCCACGACAGCGAATCTAACCGTAAAGCGTTGGGTGCCTGGGGCTGGGGCATTCTAAGAATGGCAACCAGGTCGAATCGGCTGGGGCATCGTAGCGATGCGTTGACAAGTCCAACGAAGCCCCAGAGATTGGGCCATGGCGACCGAGCAACTGGCGCCCCTGCCCCAGGCACTCGCCGATTCTGCTAACCCGAGAATCGATCTGAGATGGTTCCCTAAGCACGAGCTGGAGCAATCAAATCCGTCTCCGGACTGCTCGCCGTGGCGTACAGCTTCTTCGGAATCCGGCCGGAAAGAAACGCCAGGCGGCCGGCTTCGATGCCGGCCTTCATCGCGCGGGACATGCCGAGCGGATCCTTGGCGTGCGCGATGCCGGTATTGAGCAACACGCCATCAACGCCCAACTCCATGGCGATCGCCACGTCGCTCGCCGTGCCGACGCCGGCGTCGACAATCACCGGGTAGTCCGGGTCGCCTTCCTTCAAGTACTCCAAGCAGATGCGCAGGTTGTTGGGGTTGAGAATTCCCTGCCCAGAGCCGATCGGGCTGCCGGCCGGCATCACGCTCGTGGCGCCGGCCTGCTTGAGCCGCCGCGCCGTCATCGGGTCGTCGGTCGTATAGCACAAAACCTGAAACCCTTCGGCGACAAGTTTTTCCGTCGCCTGGAGCGTGGCGATCGGATCCGGCAGCAACGTCTTCGTGTCGCCAAGCACTTCAAGCTTCACCCAATCCGCGCCGGGGTTTTCCAGGCCGAGCAAGATCTCGCGCCCCAAGCGAGCAACGCGGATCGCATCTTCCGCCGTGAAGCAGCCGGCCGTGTTGGGAAGCAGGATGTAGCGCGACGTATCGATGTGATCGAGGATGTTGCGCCCTTGCGCATCGACCAATCGCTCGCGCCGCACCGCCACGGTGATGCAGTCGGTTCCGGACAGTTCCAACGCGCGGGCCATCAGCTCGTAGCTAGCGTACTTGCCAGTGCCGACAATCAGCCGGCTCTGCAACGTGTGTTTGCCTAGCCGCAGCGGATCGGTCGTGACGTGCGCGCGGTGTTGAGTAGTCGTAGCGGTCATCGGTGGGACGTTCTGCTGGGTGTCGACGTCAACTCTCCCTCGCTAGCGCTTCCGGCTGGCGTCATGAAATCCGCTTGCGAGATTATCCGCCGCCGACCAGTGTGACGATTTCCAGGCGATCGCCGGCAGCGAGTAGGCGCGCGGCGTGCTGCGTCCGGGGAACCAGTTCCAGGTTCACTTCGACGGCGACGAAGCGCGGTTCCATCGCTAGCTCTTGAATCAATGCGGCAAGCGTCGTGCCCGGTGGAACTTCGCGCGCTGCACCGTTGACGAAGACTTCCATCGTGGTGGCGGATGACTCGGTCAAGCGTGGCTTACTCCTCGCGGATCACTACGTTGCGCATCGGCTTGGCGTCGAGCTTCACCAACGATTGATTGTAGGGCTTCACGGACTGTGCCAGGTTACCGTTCCAAGGGAGCGCGTAGGCCGCCACAATGCCGCTGGTGCCTTCGGTCACATAAAGCAGCGAGTGGCTCGGTCGCAATTGGCCGGTGTTTTGTCGGAGGCGCGCGTAGCCGGTGATCATCCCGTACCGCGGCGTCTTGCCGGCGTCGGTGGCCAGATCCTGTGTGACGTTGTATTCGTAATAGCCGACGAACTCGCTCGTCCGCAAACTGATGGTGAGCGCCCGGAGGTCGCCCGTGAGAAAGTCGAGGAAGTAGATCGCTTCCAGATCATCGTCGACCGAGCCCGTGCAGATGGCAAAGGTTTCGTGCCGATCGGTGGCCACGGCGTAAGAAGGCGTATGCGGCAACATCGCCCCGATGCAGATGCCCAGCACCAACCCGATCCCCAACCACGCTCCGCGCCGTTGTTCCCATGCGTCCCACATGACGTCACGCTCCCTTTCGATTTCCGTGCCCGCTTGCCTGGTCCCAGTTCCCCGGCTCCCAACGCGCCGGCGATACGGGTGCATCGTAACGCGCCTTGGAAAGGCGTACCAGCCGGCGTTAGGCGCTCAATCCTGCACGTTGCCGATGCGTCACGGACGGAGGGGGAGTCGACGAGAGTACGATCGTCTGGCAACGGGCCGCGTCAACTCTCGCTCGCTGGCGCGTCGGGCGAGTTTCGGAAGATCTGATCGAAATCAGCGTGGTTTGGAAGCCGGCTGGGCGGCGCGGGCGTAGGACTTTTTCAGTTCCTGCTTGAGCGCTTCGACCGTGTAGATGCGGCCCGTCGCTTTCGTGAAGCCCTTGCCTTTCGGGGCGTGGGAGAGCTGTTTCTCCAGGTTGGCGCCCCCCTTGGTCGTGGTCATGTATTCGAGCAGCTTGTAACCATCCGGGCCTTTGACCAGGGCTTCCACATTCGCTTTTCCCTGCGGCATTTTCGCGAGTTGGTCGAGCTTGTCGAAACCGTCGGGATATTTGGTGAACTCCCGCATGAACTCTTGGCCCTGTTTCGTGCGCAATTGCTTGACGATGAAATCTTTGTCGGACGGCACGCGGGCCAACAGGGCGTCGCGGTCGGCCACTTTCCAGCCGAGCTTCTGCAACTCGGCGAACACCGGGCTCGTCTGGCTCTGCGTGATGATGTCCATTGGCTGCCGGGACTTGTCTTTCGCATAGTACCGGTCGATCGCCCGCGATACCTGCGGCCACGCCGGCAAGGGTTTCGCCCCCGGTTCGCCAGCGACGACCGCCGTTGGTCCGCAGACGAACAGGCAAAGTCCGGAGGCAAGGAACGAGCGTCGGGTGTGCGTCATGGCCGGGAGCCTCCTGAGAAACTTGCGCGACAGGCGCCGCTACTCAAACATCGTCCATTTTCGAGGCCCAGGATCGCGGCCCTCGGCCGGAATGAGGGGTGAGTCGCCGCATTGGAACCCGCTACAATCGAACCTGTCCGCCCGATCCGCACGGTCGCCCCGCATTTCAGCCGGCAGCCGCGACCCGCTCAGAAAGCGTTTACTTATGTCGATCCATGTCATCGCCGTCGGTCGCACGGATCTGGCGCCGCATCCGATGCCCGATCGCTTCCGGCACGACGTGAGTTACTTCATGGCGATCCCCGGCGAAAACGGCGTCCCAGTTTTTCCGGCCGGCGAATACTGGGTGCCTCGCGCCGATGCGGCACGCTACCTGGAAGAAGGCGTGCTAGTCCTGGTCTCGCCGCTTGATAGCTACCATCGCACCGAAGTGGAACTCACCGCCGAGCAGGAAGATTGGCTCGAATGGATGGTCCGCCACGGAGTGGAGCATATCCGGCTCGCGTAGTGCGCTGTCTTTGGCAAATGGCCCACACAAGCCCGTTGCGCCACAGGACTATGCGAGTGCTAGCAGTCGCGACGATCGCGGTTGTCAGTACACGAGCGGAAAGGAAAGGCGCCATTCGTGTCAGGAATTTTTTGGTTGATGGCGGCGTGGAGCGTTGCATTTCTATTTCGGATCGCGTCGTCCCTCTTACCTCATTTCCCGTTCAGGCAGTTGGAGGGGGCGGCCAGCGAATCCCCCGTGTTGCCGCGCCGGCGGCCGGGTTTGCCCGGATGTTGTTTTCAGGCCCAATCCTCCGCGTGCGAGCCATTGGTCGTCGAGACGTTGCGTAGGTAATAATGTGAGCAATCAACAAGTCGCCGTCGCGACGCTGTTGAAGTTTCGATACTCACCGGCCTTTGATCTTTCACCATGCACGATTTCTACATGCGGCGCGCTTTGCGCGAGGCGGAGCAGGCTTTGGCTGAGGACGAGGTGCCGGTCGGCGCGGTGATCGTGCATAGCGGGCAAGTGATTGCCAGCGCTCGCAACGCGCGGGAGCAACTGCGGGATCCCACGGCGCACGCCGAAATGGTCGCCATCACCCAGGCTGCGGCGGCGCTGGAAAGCTGGCGGCTGGATGACTGCATCCTCTACGTCACGCTCGAACCTTGCCCCATGTGCGCCGGGGCGATCCTCCAGGCGCGGATTCCGACCGTCGTGTTTGGGGCTCCGGACCCGAAGGCGGGCGCCGTGGAGTCCTTATACAAGTTGCTGAACGACGCCCGGCTGAATCACCGTTGCCAGGTTGTCCCAGGCGTGCTGGCAGGCGAATGCGGGGAGATTCTGACGCGATTTTTCGCGGAAAAGCGACGACAGGGTAAGAAATAGTTTTGCCCGAGCCGCCGGCTACGCGGTGATTGGCCCTTCCGGATGGCAAAACCCTCGCGATCCGTGGCGATTCGGCGCGTGCCGCCCGATAAGTAGATTTCGGGTGTCTTGACCGGCCATGCGGGTCGGCTAAGAATTGCGGTGCTCCCCGCCTTTGGCTGAGTTGCCTCCTGCCAAAGGGACCAACCCCTCCGGAATGGAACGCAGCCGACATCTACGTCGACGATTTCGCGAGACCTTGACATGCGTTCAGATGTGTTTCCACCCGCGATTGCCCAGGACGCATAACGTATGTCCGCGTTGCCTCGACTTGCCGTGGGCGCCGTTCAGCCTTTGGCTGATATCAACTTCCTGGTTTGGGCGCTGTTGGATTTCTTACGGGCGGAAGAGATCGAGGTTCAACATTTTCTTTCGCGGGCGTGTTTTTGTTCGCGTAAAGGCGCGCTCGGCACGCAAGGCTCCGGTTCTCGCCACTTGGATAGTTGGTTGATGGACCGCGACCGCTCCCGCGCGACGTTCTGGAACGGCGTGCAAGAAGCCGGCTTCGCGCTCGTGGAAGGGCGATTTCCCACGGCCTATACCGCGGCCGAGAAAGACGCCGAGGCCGCGATTACCGACGACTGCGGCGGCTGTCGTCCCGAGTCCGCGGGCGGACGTTTGGACACGCTCTGCGATTGGCTCGATCTGCCGCGCGTCGCGGTGTTCGATGTCTCGCTCGGCGACTGTTGTCATGGAGTGTTGCGTCGCGGCCAATACGACGCGGTCTTGCTGGATCAATTCAAAGACGATCGCGATTTCTTCACCTGGCAGACGAATCTTGAAGCGCTGCATGGCATTCCCGTCATCGGCGGCATGCCTGCCGCCTCGGAAACGCGGGCGAAGTTGAGCGCCTCGCGCGGCGCGCTGTCCGCAGCCTTCGCCCCGGGCGAACTTGCGCAGGAATTCGCGCTCCGCACGGATGTCAATCGATTGTTGACCTTGGCGTGCCGGCGCGATTACCCCTGGTGCGAACTGCCGCCGTTGGAGCATGATTCGCAACGGGCGCCGATCCGCATCGCCATGGCCTACGATGAGGCCTTCAATTGTTATTTCCCTGATTCGATCGACGCGCTGGAATCGCTGGGCGCAAAAGTGATTGATTTCTCGCCGCTGAAAGACGACGCGTTGCCGGATGACGTCGACGTCGTCTACTTCGGCTGCGGGCATCCGGAGCGCTTCGCCGAACGCCTGGTCGCGAATCAATGCATGATGCAGGCGCTCCGCAGCTTCGCCCGGCGCGGCGGACGTGTCTATGCCGAAGGGGGCGGCTTCGCCTACCTTTGCCAATCCATTCAAGTCGACGCCGATCATGACTACCCGATGGTCGGCATCTTCCCGGCCGTGGCGCGCTGCAACGCCGCGCCGCGCCCGCCGCGACCGGTCGAAGTGACGATGACCCGCACTTCGTGGCTCGGTTCGCCGGGCACAACATTGCGCGGCTATCGCAATGAGTGCTGGGAGTTTGTCCCCCAACGTCCGCAAGTTTCGCTCCTGGGCGAGCTAGGGCACGAGCAAGACATGTTCACCGCCTACCAGGCCATCGGCAGTCGCTTACATCTCCACTTCGCCGCACTGCCCGGATTTTTGCGGACTTTCCTGCATCCAAGCGCCGCACCGTCGGTTCGCTAGTCCGGTTCGCTGAGTCGTCGCACGACCAGCGCTGATGCGTTCTCGCCGCTCCCCCGCCCTCGAAGGGCCGTCGACCCCTTGCATTCAGGGTCTGAATGTGTTTTTTCTGAGGGGCCGTCCAGATCGGTGCGCCCGCGCCCGGCGTTGTTGTCATCGACCTTCCCTCCCGAATCGGTTCGTACATGCTCCCTTTCCTGCGCAAGCTGGCCGTATCCCGCGGGTTTTCGTACTTCGTGCTCGGCATCATCATCCTGGCGGGCGTCCTCGTCGGATTGGAGACATTGCCGGACTTCAAGCCGGACAGCCCTTACGGCCGGCTCGTCGACCTGCTGCAGCAAATCGTCCTCTGGCTGTTCGTGGCGGAAGCGGCGATCAAAATCATCGCGCGCTGGCCCCGCCCTTGGGAGTACTTCTACGATCCGTGGAACATCTTCGATTTCATCGTGATCGTGATCTGCTTCCTGCCGTTGCACGCCGGCTACGCCTCGGTGTTCCGGCTGGCTCGCATCTTGCGCGTGCTGCGACTCGTCAGCGCGGTGCCGAAATTGCAAATGCTCGTCGCGGCGCTGTTGAAAAGCCTGCCGTCGCTGGTTTATGTCGGCAGTTTGTTGATGTTGCACTTCTATTCGTACGCGGTGATGGGCACGTTTCTGTTCCGCGAGAACGACCCTGTCCATTTTCGCAATCTGCCGGCCTCAATGCTGACGCTGTTCGAGGTCGTCACGCTCGAAGGCTGGGTGAACACGATGTACACCCAGATGTACGGCTCGGACCACTATGGCTACAACGACGAAATGAAGGCCCTGGTCGACGCGGAGCGCACGTCGATCGCGCGGCCGTTAATCAGCCCGCTGTATTTCGTCTCGTTCATCATGCTTGGCACGATGATCATCTTGAACCTGTTCGTCGGCGTGATCGTCAACGGCATGGAAGAGGCCCAGGACGAGTTCCAGGCCGAACAGCGCGAGCGGCATCGTAAGAAACTCGGGCAAATAACCGTGGGCGACGAGCTCGGGTTGATACAGGCGCAACTGGACCAGGTGATGGAGCAACTCCAGTCGCTGCAACGCAGGTCCCGCGATACGCTCGCAGCGAGCTCCGATCCCATCAGCGAAACGGCCTGATCATCGTAATCTGACGACATAATCCATCAGAACCAAACGTCGGGTGCCACTGGCGGCTCGTCCGCCAGTGCCGAAGTTGGGCCTGCTTGTAACGTCGACTCCGCACTGGCGGACAAGCCGTCAGTGGCACCCCAAGTCAAACAATCTGCCAGTAGAATTCAAATGAACGACCGCGTGATCCTGCTTTCGGCGCCCGGATTGCGCGGCGGCGACCTCGCGCATATGCCGCGACTCCGGCAATTGACTTCCGCCGGCGATCAAGCTGCGCTCGTGCCCGGCTTTCCTTGCGTGACCTGTCCCGTGCAGGCCAATATGACGACCGGATATCCGCCGTCGGAGCATGGCGTCGTGGCCAATGGTTTCTTCTGGCGCGACAAGGGCGAAGTCGAGATGTGGACCGCCTGGAACGATTGCATCCAGCGACCACAGATCTGGGACATCCTCCGCGAACACGACAACTCACTGACGTCGGCCGTCTGTTTTCCGTTGCACAGCAAAGGATGTGGCGCGGAATCCGTTTGCACGCCCGCGCCGGTCCACAATCCAGACGGTTCGGAATCGCTGTGGTGTTTCACAAAGCCGACCGAACTGTACGGCACGCTGCGCGACGCACTCGGGCATTTTCCATTGCAGCATTTCTGGGGACCGATCGCGAATATTCGCTCGACGGCCTGGATCGTGGATTCCGCCGTGCTGGCTGCGCAGGCGTATCATCCGCGATTTCAATACATCTACTTGCCGCATCTCGATTACGCGGCGCAGAAGTTTGGGCCGGATAGCCCACAGGCCACGACGGCGCTCGCGGAATTGGATGAAACGCTGGGCAGGTTGATCGACGGCCAGCGCGCCGCGTTCGGCAACGAAGAACCGCTATGGTTGATCGCCGGCGAGTATCCGATCGTGCCGGTCAGCCACGTCACGTATCCGAATCGCATTTTGCGCCAGGCCGGGTTACTTGAAATCCGCGCGCTGGCCGACGGCGAACACCTGGATCCCGTGACGAGCCCCGCGTTCGCACTCGTGGATCATCAGTTCTCGCACATCTTCGTGCGCGATCGCGATCAGACGGTGATCAATCGGGTCGTCGATCTCTTCCGCGGACACGACGGCATTGAGGAAGTGCTCACCGGCGCCGAACTCAGCAAGTATGATCTCGTCAACGAACGCTCGGGCGACGTGGTGCTGATCTCGCGCGCAGATAGTTGGCAAGCGTACTACTGGTGGCTCGACGACGCCCAAGCGCCCGCGTTCGCACGAACCGTCGACATCCACCGCAAACCAGGTTACGACCCGGTGGAACTATTCTTCGACCCCGTGGCGCGCGGCATTCCGCTCGATGCAACCCTGGTCCGCGGTTCGCACGGCGCGCCGCCGCACGATGCGCGGCAACGCACCGTGCTCCTCTCATCGCAGCGCGGCGTACTGCCAAGCCATACCTTGGCGGACGTCGACGTCTGCGATCTGGTGCTGCGGCAGTTTGGGGTTTAGACGGGCCATCCAGATCGACTATGGAGTTGGCGATTCAGTCGTCTGGCGTTCCCGCTCCGCTTGCCTCAGCGTCTTGTTCAATCTGAACGTTTCGAGATTCCGCTCGTGCTGCTTTTTCCAGTCGCCGCGAGCAATTTCCAGGGCCTTGGTTTCCCACTCGACGGCCTTGGCGAAATCGCCGGCTTCGGCGTGGCAGGCTGCGAGCGAGGACAGGCACTCGTGATCCTTCCAATCCGTCAGTTCGCAAGCTCGCGTCGCATCCTGAACGGCGCGTTCGATGTTACGGACCATTGCGTCCTCGCATTCGCTGAGCAATGTGGCCCGCGCTAGATAGGACTGATGGGCGTCCGGTAGGACTTCTACCGCCCGGTCGTACTCTGTTAACGCCGCGGCATACTCCGCACGGGCTCTGTGAACGTCGCCGCGAACCTCGTAACCCAATTGGACGCTTGGATCTAGCTTAATCGCGGCTTCGGCGGCGCTCGCTGCCGCGTCATAGTCGCCAAGTCCCACCAGTGCTTTACCTTTGAATGCCAACCCCCAGGGCTCTTCGACTGCATCTCCTAAGTGATGCTCCAGGTCAGCCAGCGCCTGAGAAAAGTTACGCAACCTGACCTGAACCAACGCGCGGGCGTAGTAGACAGCGCCGGCGTCCGGACTGAGCGTCAACGCATGTTCGAAATCCTTCATTGCGCCCGCGATGTCGCCTCGAACACTTTGCACCATCCCCCGGAGCAGCCAGACGGAGTCAAAATTTTCGTCGAGCCGAATAGCCTCATTGAGATCAGCCAACGCCTTGTCCACGTCCACGTTCATGTTATACGCCTGCGCCCGAAATAGCAGGGCTTCGGGGCTGTCAGGCCGGCGGCGGACGTCTTCGTCCAAATCTGCGAGCGCTTTCGTCAGATCCTTTTTCTCCATCCAGATCGTGCCGCGGGTCACGCGAGCGTAATGAAAATCCGGATTGATTTGCAGCACCTGATCCAATTCGGCAAGACAACGATCGAGGTCATTCTGGTGGTGATATACAGTGGCGCGTTGAAACCTAGCCACAACAAACTGGGGATCGATCTCCAGAGCCTTGTCGAGATCCTCTAGGCTCTTGTCGAAGTCTCCGAGATTGCCCCAAACGCAGCCGCGTAGGAAATGAGCGCCTGCGTCGCGCGTCGTTTCGCTTTCGACGCTCTTGCTGATGAAGGTGCGACCTTTCATTGGGTAGGCATGTTCTCCGAGCCACACGTCGTCCAAGGCGACGGCCTGCTTGAATGACTCGAGGGATTGCGTCTGGTCTCCGAGCGCCAGTTGGGCTTGGCCGAGGCACCAGTAAACGTTCGACAAACTCTCGTCTTCCAGCGCCGTCGGGCGCGACACGATGACTTCCAGCCGTGCCTTGGCCTCAGCATGTTTTCCAGCCTGGACCTCTTCTACGGACAGCTGCAGTTCGTAACTGTCGATATAGTAGCCGTAATAATCGGCATCCACGTCACCTTCCGGAGGCATTGTGTCAATAGCTGGAAACCGATCCCTCCAAAGTTCTGGATTGGACTTGGTAAAGCCGGCTTCTTTCGACCAAGGCAAGAAAACATCGGCATAGAACGCGGCCTGCAATTGCCCTGCGCGGTCTTCGATTTCACTCATGGCGATAACATAGTTGTGCCTTTCCAGTTTGTCCGACGAGACAACTTTGTCGACAGCGGCGAACTCGTCAGCAAACGTCATGTTGTGTAATTCAAAGACGAGGCAGGCCCAACACTGTTCAAACGCGGTGTCCTCTCTGTCGCCGCGAATCTCGGGATCGTCGGCGATCTGAATGAAACCCGCGTGATCGTCGGTAGGAATTCGGTGTACAGCCGGCGCATGGCGCAGGGGCCGCGGATTCCAGTACACTGGTTCGCCGACTTCGTCGCCAGCAAGCTTGCGAACAGCCCAGGTCCAAAGTCGGTCTCCCGGCCTTGCGAACTCGGCCATTTCGGGCCGGTCGCGCACGATGGCGCGGAGTTGCTCCTCGCCGTGCCGCAAGTCGTCATCCGAGAGAGCCGCGTTGCGGAATTGGCGGAAGTGGTAATGCTTACCGACATGATTCGGCGTGAGCGCGATCGCGACGAGCCAATCCGCGTTGCCTGCGTCGAGATCGCCCGCGCGAATGTTCAGCGATGCACGGGCCCAGTAGTGCGCCGGGTTCTCCGGATCGAGCTCGATCGCCTTCCCGAAGTCGGCCTTCGCCTCGTCGACCTTATTCAGGCTGTCGTAAACATAGCCGCGCTGTGCGAAGTAGTTGGCGTAATTCGATTGCAATTGGATCGCAGCATCGAAGTCGCGCAGGGCGGCATCGTCGTCGTCGAACTGGTGATGCGCTTGCCCCAGTTCGAAATAGTCAAGCGGAGCCCCGGACATCTCTACGAGCTTCGTGTAATCCGCGATTGCCTTGTCGTACTCCTCCTGAAATGCAAACGACCGCGCTCGGGCGCGCAGTGCGAGCTCGCAGCGCGGGTCGATTTCGAGGGCGCGGTCGTAAAGCTTTCGGGCGGCTGGATGGTCGCTACTTGTGGCAAGCTCGGCATCCCCTTTGGCCGCCCAGGCGTCGGCGCAATTCGGGTCGATCGCCAACGCGGCGTTGAGATCGGCTTGGCACTGCTCCATTCGGACGGCTTGCAAGTGAGCGTAGGCGCGCCAGACCAAAGCCGCCGTGTTCCTGGGCTCGTCGGCCAGTACGCGATCACAAGTCGCAATGATGCCGTCGATGTCGCCTTGGCTCCAGAGCCGCTCAATGGCGACATCCCAGGCCGGCGGTTGAGCAGGATGTTCGCTCTTTTTGACTTCGGCGGGCGCGGGCTGCGGGACGACCACTGGCGGAGCCGCCCGGCCACAGCCGATCGCACCTAGCCCCGCTAGCAAAGCTACTGTGAACCGAAAGGCCGAGAATCGATTGTGATGTACGTAGCGCATCGACGGGTCTCGCCGCGGGAATGTCAGCCTGTGCGGGCTAGGTTTGAAATCGACTACGCTAGATCCTCAGTCTTGGTTCGATCAATTCTAAATGGCGCCGCGATGGAATGCACCGTTTTGCCGACTCATGTCTAGCTTTTCGTCGCCCGCGCCTGGGCATTCGCCGTTGTGGGGCGGCGTTTGGCCTTCTAGAATCCCGGCAGCCATGGCGATGAATCATTTCCGCTTCAGCGAGATACCCCGATGATTGATGGTTTCCTGGGGACGCGGGCGAGTTTTATGCTCGACTTTGTGTTCCTGGCGATGTTTTTGGTGTTGCCGGTGATGGCCTTCAGCATTGGGCTGGTCAAGCGCGGGCATTATCTGTGGCACAAGCGCGTGCAGGTGGTGTTGGGACTGGTGCTGCTGGTGGCGGTGACGGCTTTCGAGGTGGATATTCGCTGGTCGGAGTACCAGGGGATTCCGTGGTCGCAACGGGCGTTTCCGGCGCCGGAGGCGGCGCGGGCGATTGTCTATCAGGTGCTGTACGTGCACTTGTTCTTTGCCGTGTCGACTTCGCTGCTCTGGGTGTATGTGATCGTGCAGGCGTTGCGGAAGTTCGACTCCATCCCCACGCCGAATGCGTACAGCCCGAAGCACAAATTCCTGGCGTGGCTGGCGGCTGCCGATATGACGCTGACGGCGTGTACCGGCTGGGTGTTTTACTATCTGGCGTTTGTGGCCTGAGGTCGCTAACTCGGGGCCCGGTGGCACGGTCGGGAGACCGGCCACAACTGCGCCTTTTTGTTGGTATCCAGAGGGACCACGAAAAACACGAAAGGCACGAACGTCTTGTCGAGAATTGGTTCGCGACACAAAGGCCAACGCAACGTAGCTCGACAGTTGGCATAGGAGTGATGCCCGTAGTCCTCCCTAGCAATTCGACTTTTCGTGCCTTTCGTGGTTCCATCTGAGATGCGCACAGCAACGACGGCAATCTCCCCGGGACCGCGTTTTGCGGCTGATGCCGCTGGCCGGCACAATGCACTTAAGCCCTACGATCCGTAGCGCGGCTGGCACGCGTTGCGACGGTCCCGCGAGCTATATTTCATGTGGTCGAATCAAGGAGTCGCCTCCGCATGGAAATCAAAGGAATCGACGGGCTGACGCTGGACGATCTCCATCGGGAGATTGCACAGGGGGGCCGCTTCGTCTTTTATAAGTACTGCGTGTCGGCCCTCGTGTTGACGTTTCAGAAGCCCAGCCCGATCTACTTTGTGCGCGGCGATGAGAGCGCCGTCATCAAGGGGCTCGGATTTTCGGCGCTGACGGCGCTGCTGGGCTGGTGGGGGATTCCCTGGGGCCCGATCTATTCCGTCGGCGCGCTGTGGACCAATCTTCGCGGCGGCCACGACGTGACGAATGAAGTGCTGTGCGATCTTGCGCATCAGCCGGGCACGGAGCGTCCGCGCACGTCAGTTACGGTCGAAAGCACGAGCGACACGCGCTTGTAGTTCGACGAGCTGACTCGCGCGTACATCTTCGGCGGCGTCGGCGTCGAAGGTGATCGGGGAATCGAGCAGGCGTTCCAATTGGCTCGCGGCGGTGCGCCGTTTCTCCGCATCCGGGCGGACTAAGAAGACGAGCCACACTCGCGGATCGTCGGCCAACCATTCGGCCGTGGAATCGACGGTGTCGGCGCCTTCGTCCAGTTCGAATTCCGCCATGATCCGGCGCAGTCGATAACGCTGCTCCGCATCGAGCTGCTTTGTATCCAGACGACGCAGGAAGGGCGCCAAAGCGGTACCCGCAGAACGCAGTTGGCGATCGGCGGCCTCGCGCACGGCGAAGCGATCGTCCTTCAATTCCGATAACCAGACGCGCCACAGCGTCGCGTCGTGGGCCTGGCCAGCGTCGGCAAGTAAGAACAACTTGGATTCCAAGGCCTGCGTGAACTTCGTCCACGGCAGCGACATGCCAAGCAGTTCGCACAGCGGGGCCAAGTGGCGCTGGCAGATCTCCGGATCGTGCAGCCAGAGATGCCAGACGGTGTCGCCGTGGAGTTGCTGGGTGACATCTCCGGTGCGAACTTCGAACGACAGCGTCTGCCCTGGCCGTTGTTCGAAGCGCACAACTTCATCCGCTTCGCCGTTGGTCAGATGTTCGTGCAGGATCGTCAGTTCATGTTCCAGGGCGTCGATTGCCAGGCGCCGTTCGGCGGAGCTGAGCTTGTAGTGCATGGCCGTGCCGCGCTCGCTTTGCTCGAAGCGCAGCGATTCACTCGCGCCCGACTTGCGCGAGATGTTGTTGCCCCAGCGCGTGAGGCGGTTCAAACGGCACACGATGCGTCCCTGCTGAACCTCCGGGTTGGCCAGCGCCATCTGCGCGCGGAACACGGGCTGCACGCCGGGCGGTTGCGCAACGGCAACCTGCGCCGCTGGCCCGAGGGCCACGAGCGCGAACAGGAATCGAAATCTATGTCCGCGGGGATTCATCGTTGCAATCAATAACCAGGGCGCTGCGAACTCGTTGTATTACACAGCTCGGATGGAACCACGAAAGGCACGAAAATCACGAAAGTTTGAGTTGCCTGGGAATGCTACGGCGGTCCATGTTTTGCCAACCGTCGGGAGTACGCCCGCTTAGGTCTTGCTTCGCAATCTGATTCTGCACAAGAAGTTCGTGCTTTTCGTGCCTTTCGTGGTTGCCATCCGCGGCATGAAAAAATACGTGTAAAGCAAAGGCGCGGCGATGGCCAATGGACGCAGTATAACCGCCGGGGAGACGCGCCGCGAACCTGGGCGATGGATGGCGTTACGCCACGCTTTTGGTTTGTTCTTTGGCGGCGTTCGGCAGCTCGCCGCCAGCGGCGCCGTCGCGTAGCGCGTCCGCGCGCGCACGGCGGCGACGGACATAGAAATAAAGCCCGACCACGGCGATGACGGCCAGCAGCGATCCGCTGAGCGCGTATTCGGCCTGCCGGATGGCCTGGAGCCACTCGCGAATCTTGTATGCGAAGATGTAGCCGAGGGAAAAGAAGAACGAGATCACCACGGTCGCGCAGAACAAGTCGATCAGGATGAACCGTCGAAATGGCACGCGCAGGATGCCGGCCGCGAGGAAAACGGGCGACCGCAAGCCGACGAGAAAGCGGGCCAGGAAGAAGACCTTCAGCCCATGCCGTTTGATGTGCTCCTCGATGAGGGCTTCGCGCTCGGGCGTCAGAAACGGGGCGAACCAATGGCGTTCTCGCAGCAGCGAGCGGCCGAAATAGCGGCCGAGGCCGTACATAACACAGTCGCCCGCCAATGCACCGACCAAGCAGGCCGCGAAGGCCAGGCCGACATGGAGCGTCCCGTGCCCGCTGAGGACTCCCGCCGCGATCACGGGGATTTCTTCGGGGATCGGGAGGCCGGCGCCCGTCAGCACCAAAATCAGTACGATGCCGCCGTAGGCGGACGTACCTTGGCTGAAAAACTCGAGCACGTAATCGTACATCTTCGGCCGTTAGCGAGCTCGGGTGGGCGTTCGGCTGGCACGCTGGGAATCTGGCAATATACGCAATCAGCGCAAAGTCGGCGACCCCGCGCTGGGAGGCTCTCCGTCAACGTCGTAACGGGCCATTGTACGCCCCGGACCAGCCTGGAACCAATTGCGATGCTCGCCCGCGTGGCTGGTTTTTAATTCTGACACACCTTCCTGGGCGACGCCGGCATTTCGACGTAGTGACGCGAGATTCGCCGGACGCGCCGAGGGGCGACGTGAGGTTGAGCGCGATTGGGTAAGACGTACGTTCGCGCGAACGCCTAGCGCGTGTGCAAGTGAAGCTGACGCACGATCTCAGGCACGCTCAGCAAGAGCGCCAGTCGACCGCCGCCCAGTTGGGCGACGCCGGCGAGTCGGGAGCTGCACGGGAGGACGTCCTGGACATTGTTGACCACGACCTGGCGGTGGCCGAGCACGCGGTCGACGATCAGGCAGAGCTTGCCGAACTTGCAGCCGACCAGCACGACACTGAGGATGTCGTTCGGTTGCATCTCGGCTTTGGGGAGTTCCAGGACGTCGGAGAGATGCACCGCGCCGTAGGTATTGCCGCGAATCCGCGCGGCCAGCGAGCCTTGCACGTCGGTGAGTTCGGAACGCTTCAGGAAGGTAATTTCCAGCAAGTGCTCGAACGGGAGCACGAACTTTTCGCCGGACGTTTCGGTCAACAGCCCGTCGACGACCAGGACGCCGCTACGAATCGGGATGGTGATTGTGAACGTCGTGCCGACGTTCACCTTCGACTCGACATGCACGTCGCCATTGTGCTCGCGAACCGTGGTGCGAACGACGTCCATGCCGACGCCGCGCCCCGAGATGTCCGAGAGTTTTTCCGCGGTCGAGAAGCCCGCGGCGAAGATCAACTCGGTCGCTTCCTGATCGCTCAGCGCGCGGGCCTGAACCTCGGTGAGCATTCCTTTCTCGACCGCTTTACGGCGCATTCGCTCCGGATCCACACCGCGGCCGTCGTCGCGCACGGTTAGGCGCACGTGCGTGCGTGTCTGTTCGGCGTGCAACCAGAGGTTGCCTACTTCGCCGACGCCGCGCTTAACGCGGTCGGCCGGGCCTTCGATGCCGTGATCCACCACGTTGCGAATCATGTGCGTCAGCGGGGAATCGAGCTCTTCGACCAGGTTCTTGTCGATCTCGACTTCTTCGCCGCTGACGTGCACGTCGATTTGCTTGCCGAGCTGGTCGGCCAGGCCGCGCGCCATGCGCGGAAACTTGGCGAACAAGCCGGCCACCGACACGCGGCGTAGGGACACGAGCCGTTGTTGCAGATTGGTCGTTTGCGAAGCGAAGGCGCGGTTGATCTGGCGCATTTCTTCGACGAGCGAAGTCATCTGCCGGCTCTCGCGCATCCGCGAGTGCAGATCCTTGAGCATTTCGCCAGTGATGAACAAGCCGGACACATGATCGAGAAATTCGTCGAGCCGCTCTTCCTTGACGCGCACCAACCGGCCGCGCGATTGTGCGCCTCCCGCTTCGGCCGCTGTGGGCCGCGCGGCCTCCGCATTCGTTGACGGTTCGTCAGCGGTTTGGTTCGCCGCGGGCCGTGCCGATGACGCAGGCGCCGCTTCGCTTGGCGTTTCGACGCCCTGCAGGCGCGCCGCGACCGCGGCTTTGCGCAGTCGCTCGACCCAGAGAGATAGCTCGGGCGCTCCCGACATTTCGTCGGCGAGCGCGAGGATCGACGCGAGCAGCGATTCTTCGGACGTCGGATGAGGTACGATCGCCCCCGCGCTCAACGTCGCGACACGCTCCAGCAATTCATGTTCGCGATCGCCCAACTCCTCGGCCACTTCGCCAGCCAGCGCCGCGTTGAGCATCTCGCTGAGCAAGTCGAACCCCAGCACGAGCGCGCGTAGGAGATCGCTGGTCAATTCGAGCCGTTGCTGGCGGATCTCGTCCAGCGTGTTTTCTAACGCGTGGGAGAACGTCTTGATGGCCAACAGATTGAGAAAGCCGGCGCAACCCTTGATGGAATGCACCGAACGAAACACCGCGTTGATGGCATCCGCATCGGCTGGGTTCGCGCGGTGCGTCTCCAGTCGCACAGCGAGGTCCGTCATCGATGACAGGGCCTCGTCGACGAAATCGGCGATCAACTCGCGATTTTCTTCCGCACTCGCGTCCACGATTGACAAGTTGCACCTACAAGTATCATCTGGGGGCCATCTCGGGAACCTTATGCCCGCGCTTGCAGCGCGGACACAAGCGGCGCAACTAGTGCGCAATCAACTTTT
>JAWXBP010000173.1 GCA_034440135.1 Planctomycetia bacterium | reverse complement strand
GCAATGGGGTTTGGCAAGGTAGGATAAGGTAGGATTTGGTGCACTCACGAATCGGTCTTTTGGCGCGTCCCCCAGGCCAGCCGAAGTGCCCGCCGAACATCAAGTGGTTTATAGATCATGCAGAAACAAGGATTTATGAAAGTCGGACCTGTCCCGCTATCTTTTCCGGGAACGCGCGGTCTTGTGGTGCTGGGAAATAAATCGGGAGAGACGACCGAACCGCAAGGCGACGCGGCAAAAGACCACGTTACCCGAACCTACGCATCCGATTTGTTGCTGTACCAGAATACGTTCACGAATCGCGCTCGCCTGACATCAGCCACGACGACAGAAGCACAGGACAAGAACATCTTCACGCTCCGCGCCAACAAGGGCCGCTTCATTTACTGGTCCAACAACACGACCTACGGTGGTTCTACGATGCTCGGTGCTGTCGCCGGCGGCACGGCTGACCCTAGCATTCGAGTTCAGCACGTTGTGATCGAAAGCAACCGATTCATTCAGGATCCGCGCGATTCCACCGGACTGAACAGAGACTCGCACCTGGGCCGGCTGGAATTCAACACGACGGGCAACAGTGCAGGCACGAACCCTGTGGCGAACGTGATGCTCCGCAACAACTACTTCGAGAATCCGCGGGGCCTATCGAAGCCGGAGAATCCGAATGCCCCGCGAGAACGAGGTTATGTTATCACCGGCCCAACCGAGCGCGTGTACTTCCTCCACAATACATTCGTTCACAAGCAGAACGAAGATCGCTCATCCACCCCCAACATCTTGAATAAGCCCTGGCTGCGGCTCCGTCGCCAACTCAACGGCGCGGCTTCGCTGAATGTCTTTCGTGGCAATCTGATTGTGTCCCAGCAAGCGGCGGCGCCGAGCTCGAACACGCAGCGCATCATGGACATTGATGACACCACCTCCCAAGCGCAAGCTGGAAACGGCCTGTTTATGGCTGGCCAAGTCCTCGACAACGTATTTCCGGCGGCACCAAGTAGTACTGCCTACGTCTTCAGGTTCGCAGGCACCGAACGCGCCTTCATGGGAACTTCCGGTGCTCCAAGTTGGGGGAACATTTTCAGTGACGATGAGCAGTTGAGCATCACACTCGACGGAACGTACAAGCCGACAACCTCGAACATCGATAATGCGGTGCGTGTCAACTCGTTCTTCGGTCTGATCGCAGACCTGTACGGCACGCTTCGCCCCGACAACACAGACACGCTGACGAAGGGAGCGGTGCAACGGTGATGAGGAAACAATCTTCTCCAGAATTCGGCGGGCTTGAACGCAGGTTCATCTTGGCCGCGACGATTTCAGGCTCGGGGACGCTGCTGGTTGAGGGGACGACAGCCGACGACACCATTGATGTCCGCTTTCGCGACGCCGATGTTATCGTCAACCTGAACGGAGCCGAATCAGTATTTGTGCGAGCGCAGGCGAAGCGCCTTTCAATCGCATGCGCCGATGGAAACGACATCGCGATTAACCGTACCAACTTTCGCAGCACGATATCCGGCGGAAACGGCGACGATACTCTCACGGGAGGGTCGCGCGATGATACGTTAATTGGGAATTCTGGCAGAAATGATCTGGACGGGCGCGAGAACCCGACGCTAATCGATCACTCGCAGAGTCCGACGGGTGGTTTTGAGTTTACCCCGCTAGATGACGGCAAACGGCGCATCAGTTTCGCGTCCTCCGATGGCGACGATTTCATCCGGTTGCATCCGGGTGTCCGAATTCTGCTTACCCCTGGCGACGACAGAATCGACGGGTACGGATCGGCCGAGTTCACCATCGACGCCGGCGCTGGCAACGATGCCTTTGACGGTCCGGACGAACGCCTGCCCGAAACTGGCGATGACGCGCCGATCACCGGCACCGTCACGTTCGTCGGCGGAGACGGCGATGACGACTTTGACCTGGCGAAAGAGTACATTGCGGCCACCCCGTTGATGAAGATCGTCGGCGGCGAGGGAAATGACACGGTGACGGATTTTGTTCGCGTAAGCCGCGAATACGGCGCAATCGACCTGGGTGCCGGCAAGGACCTTCAGATTGTCGGCGACATCCTCGGCGCCAACACGATCTTCATGGGCCCGGGCGTCGAAAAGTTGATCGCCGGCGAGTCGGCGCGACTGGTTTTCGGCAACTCCCTCGACAATACGATCCAGTTGTTTCACAGCAACACCGACACGCACGTCAGCGTGTATGGCGGGCAAGGCGACGACACGATCTTTATCCAAGAGGGCACTCCGCCGCTGGTGGCGTACGGTTCGGGCGGGAACGATCTGATTATTGGTGGCGAAAACAACGACACCCTTCGCGGCGGCGACGGAAACGACACGCTCTCCGGCGGCGCTGGTCGAGACAAGCTCTACGGCGACGCCGGCGACGACCTGCTCCTCGGTCGCGGCGGGAGCAACGACCGCCTCGACGGCGGCGCGGGTAATGACTCGGCCACGGCTGATACGATTGGAGATATGATCGACCTGCTGTTCGATGTCGAAACGGTGCTTTGAAAACCTTGAGCCAGCAAAAGATCATCCACGGCAATTCCGGCAACGACAACCTCCACGGCGGCAGCGGCGCCGATCGTCTCTTCGGCGGCAGCGGCAACGACACGATCAACGGCGGCGGCGGGCGCGATTTGCTCGACGGCCAAACCGGCAACGACATTCTCTACGCAAAAGACGGCCTCATCGACACCCTCGTCGGCGGCTCTGGCTTCGACCGCGCCCGGCGGGATAATACTTCTACGGTTAGAGATTTGGTGGATGGGGTGGAGGCGTTTGTGTAGGGGGCGGTTTTTTTCCGGTTGCGTACGCCGCGCGGGCGTTATCGTGCTCCTCAGTTCACCGGCGGGGTCGTCGGTGGCGGGTCGATGCCTGATGCCTGATGCTTGCGGGCGTTGATCGTGGT
>JAWXBP010000172.1 GCA_034440135.1 Planctomycetia bacterium | reverse complement strand
GAAGCCTGCCATGCTCGACGAGTTCAAGGGGAACGTTTTCGCTGTGGAGACGGCCCCGTTCTGGGACGACGATCTGGAGACGCTCGCTCAGCGCAGGGAAGAGATCGAACACGAGTTAGAACAGGCGTTCAAAAAGGAGCCGAAACTTGACGAAGAGGCGAAAGACGCCGCGCGGAAAAAGGCCTTTGCGGCGCATTTCACTGCGGACGAGTTGAATCGCTTGAATAGAGGGGTTTCAAACGGCGGCTACCACTACCTCGGAGCAGCGAAGATTTTAGCCCCGATTGGCGTGGCGTTCGCCGAAGCATTACTGCCCGCGGAGCACAAGCCGCCCCAGCAAGCAGAGATGGCCGGCTACCTGCTCGTTCCGCACGAGAAAGTGGACAAGTCCTACAACGCCGGGTTTTCGATGTACGTGGCGGCGTGGCCGCTGTTGAGGAACTACCCGGGACAGGATTTTCAGAGCGGACTCTTCGGTACCTGGATGTTCGCGCAGTTCGATGGCGAAGAGCCGAAGAATCAGTACTCGGACATCGAAGGAGGGCTAGGCTGGTGGCGCGACACTCGATTTGCCACCGAGACTCCCAAGTTCATCATGGGCGGCGTGGCGCTCAATTTCATTGAGTGGGCAAACGGTCCAGGTGCGGGCAAGGGGCGTGACTGGTCGAATCCAGCCGGACACTATGCCATTGCCCAGCTCAGCCCGTGGGTGCTCTGGCCGCCGGACGGGCTCAACCTGAAACAGGGGACATCCGGCGAATTGTTCGGCTACGGGTATTTGCCGCTGCCGTTGACATCTCCTAAGAAAACAACTGCTGGGCAGGAAGTGCCGACAGGCGACCAAAGCTGGACGTTGTTTCTGAATACCGGCAATTTCAAAGGCCCGGTGACCTGCTTCCTGCCATACTTTTGGTCACGACCGTCGGTCGAGAAGCCAAACCTGGCCGCGCAGTTTCTCGACAGTCGGCCGTCCGAGCCGAACAAGGCGGTGCAGATGGAAACCCAACATATCCCCGCCTATATTTCCAACGATGCAAAAGGCGAAACCTACGCCCGGGTCGCCCCCACACACTTCCCGGCGGCGGCGGATGGAGACGCTCCGCTCATCCACCGCATCACGGCGTACAAAAGGGCAGCTCTGTGGGATGACGTGCAGGCGTGGTTCGAGGGCGGGAAAGTGGCAACCGGCGAGATTGACGCCCACGCGTCCGCCGTCCACGTCTTTATGAGCGGAGGCGGCGCCACCTGGGAAATCTATTTGCCGGACGCGCCGAACGAGAGCAAGGTGCCGCTCGCCTGGAGTTCGTTCGCCACACCGATCGCGCTGGACGAGACCGCGTACGGTTACAAGTGGGCGAAGGAGGCCGTCTCGAAGGACGGTTCGCTCGTTACGTTGCCCGAATACTACCGACTGGAAAAAAACCAGCGCGACCAGCCAGGTTGGGTACCGGTCAACGGAAGGGAAGTCCCCACGGAAACCGGCTTGTCGAAGGCGGAATTCCCGAGACGACTCAGCGTTGAACGGATGCCGTACGTCACGCCCGATGAGTCGGACAGCTGTTGGAAAACGCCAGGTCCAGCAGCGGGACCTTTTGAAGCGAAGCTGGGTGACGGTAGTGTCGTGACTTATTATTGGTACCGCTTTGCCGATCAGCCCGCGATGCTTAACGCCGATCTGACTTCCGACGAGCGAGAAGCGGTTCAGAAGCGGGTCGAATTACTTCACAGGCAGTGGACCAAGGAACGCGAGTATCTGCCGCCGCCGACCGTCGGTGAGCTGGCCGACCTCGATCCGGCGGTCATCGTCACTCCACCCCAGGACCTGGAGATCGGCTATGTCCCCATCGTCACGCGTCAGACCGCTGCCGATTAAGGACGCCATGCAATTATGCCCTGCCTCAGATCTCGCATCACTTCGCAAGCCTGGCGGATCATCGGTTTTGGTCCGCCTGGAACGATGCTGGTGAGGGCTACCCATGTAGTTGCGCAAGAAAGGCGTCCGCCAATCGGTGGTGCTCGGCCATCCGTGCGCCGAGCTTTTCTTTCATTTTCACCATCACCGACATCCGCGGATTTGCCGCAAAGAACCCACTATGCAGGTCGATAAACCGCCAGTAGAGCGCATCCCAAATAGCGCACCAGGGGCCCTTCTTGAAGTCGCTCATTTTCAAGACGTAGCCTGAGCCGCTGAGATAGGGTTTCGTCGTCATCAGCCCTCCGTCCGCGTGCTGGCTCATGCCGTAAACGTTGGGCACCATCACCCAGTCGTAGGCGTCGATGAACATTTCCATGAACCACTGGTAGATGGCGTCAGGGGCAATGTCGCAGAGCAGCAGGAAGTTGCCCAGGATCATCAGTCGCTCGATATGGTGGCAATAGCCGCTGCGCAACACCCTGCGGATCACAATGTCCACGGGTTCGATGCCCGTCGTGGCGTCGTAGAACGCGGCGGGAATGCCGCGGGAAAATCCCCAGAAGTTACGGGAGCGTTGTTCGCGTCCATGAGTTAAGTACACAAGGCGAACAAATTCTCGCCAGCCGATGACCTGTCGGACGAAGCCTTCCAGTGAATTGAGCGGGACATCCAGGCTGCGCGCGAGCGCAGCTTCGACGACCTGGCGAGGTGAAAGCAGGCCAACGTTGAGCATTGGCGTCAATACGGCATGAAACAACACGCCGTGCTCCGCGCTGATGGCATCCTCGTAGTCCCCGAACGACGCCAATCGCTCCTGAACGAATGCGTCGAGCCACGCCGCGGCTGCGGTATGGTCGATCGGGTAACCAAATTCCGTGTCGGCGCCGATCGCTGTGGGAAAATTCGCCCGAACATACTGCGTCGCAAGCCGGACGGCCTCTCCGGCTTTCGTATGAGGATGCGTCGGGATGCGGGCGCCCTTCGGCAGCTTCTTGCGATTATCCGGATCGAAGCTCCATTGACCTCCGACCGGCTTGCCATCGTCATCCAGCAAAAGCCCCAGTCGCTTGCGTTGCTCGATGTAGAAACTGTTGAAGAACAGTCGATCCTTGCCCGCCGTGAAGTCGCGCACGACCGAAGTCGGGGTGAGGAAGTGCGGGTCATCAAGAAGGACCGCGGCGATTCCCTCCCGCTCGAGAGCTGTTGCCAATCGGGTCGCTAGCCAGTCGTCGCACAGATCAACGTATTGCACGGAGCGAATGCCAAGGTCGTTCAGCACGGGAGCGATGGCGGACGTGTCCGTCAACGCGCTCGCTTCGATATAGTGAACCTTGAGTTTTCGTTTTCGAAGCCCCGCCGCGAACTGCATCATCGTAGCGCGGTGGAAGATCAGCTTCTGGCGATGGAAACGGTATTGATTGAATAACAGTGGCTCTTCGACCAGCACCACCTGTGAGGCATTCAAAAGCGCTGGATGGCCGGCGAACAGTTGATGTGGATAGATCAGCGCGGCCTGGGTCATGAACCGTCGTCCTGAACGGTGTTGCGGAGCGGGAGTTGCTTCTCAGACGGAATCCCGATGTGCCGAAGAACACAATCGGCAGCGGCGACGCCGG